>JANQHZ010000367.1 GCA_028282445.1 Candidatus Binatia bacterium
CTGCTCGACCCATTCTGGCCGCGCCGCCAAGTACTCGAGCAAGCTGCGCGCGCCTTCGCGCTCGTCCTCTTCTTGGATCGCCCCGCGATAGAACAGAGCTTTGCGAAGGATCCAGCCGTTGTCGGCGGCGATCAAGAATCGCTCGATCAGTAATTGAGCATAGTCGTCGTAGAAGCGATCTCGCGTGGCCATCTGCGCCGCATCGACCCCGGCGAGCAGATTCGCGATGCGATACCCGCGCCCCCTCAGCTCGGCGGTGCGCTCACTCCACTGCCCGTGCTGATGACCGCCGCCCCGATCCGCGCACGGGTAGGGCTTGGGAGGATGAACGCTGCCGTCCGCGCAAAACCAGCGCAGGCGTGAGAACGGACCCCGCGGCGCCTCTTTCATCTCGACGACCCAGTCGCGGTAGGTCGTCCGATCCGCCGCGCCGGCAGCAAGCGGCGTCGCCACCAAGCACAACGCCAATATCGGAAAACCAACTCTCACAGCGACCTCTATCAGTGGGCTGCTAGGCGACTTTCCAAGGGTTCGTGTCGACGTGGACGAATCAGAAAAAGCCAACAGCGCACGCGGCGAAACTCATCCGCCTGCCTCCCCAGAGTAAACCGATCGAAAGAATCCGCAACCTACAGGAACTTGAGAACCTCCCCCTTTGAAAAAGGGGGATTGAGGGGGATTTATCGGAAGGGATCGATCTCAAAATCCCCCCGAACCCCCCTTTTTCAAAGGGGGGGCAACTTGGTAACGAGAAAATCGATAGCTCTTGGAACGGAACGCCGTGTTGGCTCGCAATTAAACGGCCCCATCATCGAAACCATGCTCCGTCGAGCGCCGGGCTATCGTGTCTTTCGCGCTCCGGCTTTCCGTGTAGTTTTCTTCGCCGGCTTGCGCTTGGTCGTCGCGCGCTTTCGTTTCGCAGCGTCACCGATCGAACGCACGGACTCCCCGCCCTTCTTTCCGGACGCCGCTTGGCGCACCGGAGCCGCGATCGGCTTGGCAGCGGATTTACGCTTGGTCGCTCGCTTGCGTGACGCCGGCGACTTGGCGATCGGCTGGACGACCGCCTGCGGCTTCGCGGCGGGCACGGCGCCGACCGCGGCGACCACCGAGGCCTCGACGGCGCTGGCCTCCTCCTTCGCACCGGCTTTGGCGCGCGGAGCGGGCCGCAGGGTGGCCGCCTCGCGCAAGGCATCGAAGGAATCCTGGATCTCCTCGACGAAGCTCGCCACGTCGGGAACCATGTCGGGGTCGCAGTTGAATCCCCAGAAGACCTTCCCGTTGTAGCTGACCAGCGCGATTCCCAAGCCGGTGTTGGCGAGCAACGGGACCATCGGGTACATCTCCAAGAGCTCCGCACCCATCAGGTAGAGCGGCATCTGCGGGCCGGGAACATTGGTGACGATCATGTTGATCGGGCCCGAGGTCGCCTGAGCGCCGAGCGACATCAGCTGCGACGGCGCCCATTCCGCCGCCGCCATCAGCATCTCCACGCCGAGTGCCTGCTTCGACTCCTTGAGCTCTTCGGTGCGCTGGTGAAGCTCCTGGAGCTGCTTCAACGGGTCCGCTTCGTCGATCGGAAGCGGGACGATCCAGCTCGAGACCTTGTTTCCGAGCTTGCCGCGGTCTTCCTCGCGGCGAACGCTAACCGGTGCCGACACCCGGAAATCGAGGTCGGCCGGATCGACCCGGCGTCGGATCATGTAGCGACGCACCGCCCCGGTGACGGTGGCCAGCACGACGTCGTTCACCGTGCATCCGAGCGCCCGTCGTACCTTCTTGACCTCGTCGAGGTCCATCACCAGCGAGTCGAGGTAACGGCGTGCGCCCAGCCTACCGTTGAGCGGCGTCTCCGATGCGAACTTGATCGCGTACCCTGCGAGGTCTCGAAGCGCTTCGAGACGCACCACGGCATCGTCACGAATCGATCCGGCTTCGTCGATCAACGCTTGAATTCCCCGAACGATCTGCAGCGGCGCGGCCGCGCGACGCGCGACATGGTCGGTCAACAACTCACCAGGTGTGGGAGCGGGTCGAGGGATATACGGCAACGGCTCGGAGATCTTCACCTCCGGCGTCAGCGACATCATGATCTGCGCAAGGTCGACGCCGGAGCTTCCGTCGATCATGCAGTGATGGATCTTGGTAACGATGGCGAATCGATCACCTTCGAGACCCTCGATGATCCAGTACTCCCAGAGCGGCTTAGCTCGATCGAGCTGTTGCGCCATGATGCGCGCGGCCAGGTTCTTCAGCTGCTCGTCCGAGCCCGGGCGCGGCAAGCTGGTGTGGCGAACGTGATAGTCGATGCTGAACTGAGCATCGTCCACCCACACCGGATGGTTGGCAATTGGAATCCACTGCAGCTTCTGGCGGTAGCGCGGGATCAGATGAAGGACCGACTCGATGGCCTTGCGCAGCAATACGAAATCGACGCCGCCGTCCGCTTTGCGCAGGGGACCGATGTCGTAAATCTGAGTTGCCGCGACGTGCATGTACACATCGGGGCGTTCCATCAGGAGAAACGAGTTGTCTTGCGCCGACAGCCGCTCGTATTTGTAACGCGCCATGGTTTTACCCCAAACGAGTTGATCCGCGGCTCGCCGCAGAGGTTGCGCCGGTTTCGCGCAGCGAGGAAGACGAGGAATGCGACGAACCGAAACGGCTTCTATGGCACGGCTCGACGGAGGTTGGAACCCAATCGCAAGCGCTACACGGCCAATTCGCGAAGTGGACCCTATGAACCCGTGTTCACCCTCGGCTACGCCACTGCGTCCCGCACCGATCGCCGGTGGCCGCTAGCTACACCCGCGCCTCGGTTTACGGCGCCAATCCGGCAGTCTACGATGGCGATTTCCCGTATTCGAACACCCAAGAAGCGAGGCCAGTTCAATGCATACGAAACTCTGCGATCAGCTCGGAATCGAGTTCCCTATTTTCGCCTTCACCCACTGTCGCGACGTCGTGGTCGCGGTTAGCCAAGCCGGCGGTTTCGGCGTGCTCGGTGCCGTCGGCTTCACCCCGGAGCAACTCGAGGTCGAGTGCAATTGGATCGACGAGCACATCGGCGACAAGCCCTACGGCGTCGATATCGTCATCCCCGGCAAGTACGAGGGCATGGATGAGCTCGATCCTTCCAAGTTGGAAGAGCAGCTCAAAGCGCTGATCCCGGATCAGCATCGGAAGTTCGTAGCCAAGCTGCTCGACGAGCACGGCGTGCCGCCCCTCCCTCCCGAGGAGAAGCACCACGAGCTGCTCGGCTGGACCGAAGCGACTGCGAACCCGCAGGTGGACACGGCCCTGCGGCACGAAAAGGTCAAGCTGATCGCCAATGCCCTCGGCACGCCGCCAGAGGACATCATCGAGAAGATCCACAAGGCGGGCCGATTGGTGTCGGCACTGTGTGGACGACCGGATCAGGCTCTCAAGCACAAGGCGGCAGGGGTCGACATCATCATCGCCCAGGGAACCGAAGGCGGTGGCCACACCGGTGAGATCGGCAGTCTGGTGCTCTGGCCGCAAGTCATCTCGGCCGTGGCACCAACCCCCGTCCTCGCAGCAGGAGGAATCGGAACCGGCCAGCAGATCGCGGCCGCCCTTGCGCTCGGCGCCCAGGGCGCCTGGACCGGCTCGCTCTGGCTCACCGTGCGAGAGGCCGAGTCGCCGCCGGCGCAGATGGACTCCTACATCAACGCGACCAGCCGCGACACGGTGCGGTCGCGCTCCTACACCGGCAAGCCGTGCCGCATGCTGCGCAACGAATGGACGGAGGCGTGGGAAGGTCCCGAGTCGCCTGGCTATCTCGGCATGCCGATGCAGGGAATGGTCACCATGGACGCCGTGCAGCGCACCCATCGCTACGCCGATAAAGCGCAGTCGGTCGCGTTCAATCCCGTCGGCCAGGTGGTCGGAATGATGAACGAGGTGCGCAGCGTACGAGATCTGATGTACCAACTCGCCGAGGAGTACCTCGAGGCGACCGACCGACTCCAGCAGCTCACGCCGGAATCGTAGACACGAACACTAGG
>JANQHZ010000392.1 GCA_028282445.1 Candidatus Binatia bacterium
GATCGCGGTTTCGTGTCCGGGCAGCTCACCTTTACTCGCGAAGCGGTCGCAGGCATTCCGCGCCGTCACAAATCGTACGGATCTCTCTGTGGCTCGGTGTCTCGGTGGTAAAGACATCAACGGATCTTGCCTTCGACGAAGGGCACTTCGTACACCTTGTCGTGGTGCACCGGGCCGTGACCGAAGTAACCGTCTTCGCCGAAAAGCTCGCCGTGGTCGGCGGTCACGGTAATGTACGTATCGCGCGGCACGGCGTCGTACAGGCGGGCGACGACGCGATCCAGGTAGCGCACCGTCTCGACCTGGCGCGCTCGCAGACGATCGAGCTTTTGCTGATCGAAAATCTTGCGAGCGTCGTCACCACCGATCAGCTGACCGCCAACCACCTGATCGTCGAGATGACGAAAAACACCGTGCACTCCCGAGATCTTCGGCCACTCCTCCGGGTCTTCGTCCGGGAGAGCATAGGGGTAATGAGTTTCGCCGACATTGAGCAGGTAGAACGAAGGTGCATCGTCGCTGAAATCCATGCGATCGATCATCGCCTCCATGTCGTTGTGACGGGGCATCAGCTCGAAGCTGTCGAAGTCGCAGTTGAGCACGGTCGCCGGATTGAGCACCGGCAACGACACCATCGCGTGCGTTCGGTAGCCCAGCTTCTTCAGGAACGACGGCAGGTAGAGATTCGGCAGTAGACTCTTGAACTCGATCCCATCGGCGCCGAGCCGTTCGCAGTACTTCACGAAATCGCGCTTGTAGTAGTCCGAAGCGTAGACTTGCGGGGGGCTGAGATGGGGCATCAGCCCGATCAGCAGGTTGTAGTGCGACGGCGAGGTCCACGAGGCGTAGCTCCATCGGCGCTCGACCTCGCCGAGCTGCGCCAGGTTGCGCGGCTCCGCCGCCGCCCACGAGTCGAAGCGACAGCTGTCGAACACCACCAAGATGTAGTTGTTGAGCCCCACGGCCCAACCCTACCATCCCCCAAAGATCCAAGATAACCTTCGAGCAATGCAGCGCTCCACAATCGCCCTTGCCGCCCTGGCCCTCTTCTGCGTCGTCGCGGCCGGCTGCACCGAGAAAGAGCCTTCCGGAGGAGGCAGCGACCCGGCCTTCAAGGTCGCGCTCCTCAGCCCGGGCCCGGTCAGCGACGCCGGCTGGAACGCACTCGCCTACGAGGGCTTGCTGTCGATCCGCGACGAGCTCGGGGCCGAGGTATCGCAAGTCGAGACCAAGACCCCAGCCGAGTTCGAGGAGGGATTCCGGGACTACGCGCGCCGGGGCTTCCAGCTCGTCTTCGGGCACGGCTTCGAGTTTCAGGAGGCGGCGGCGGCGGTAGCCCCCGACTTCCCGAACACCGTATTCATCACCACCTCGGGCAATACGGTCCGGGACAATGTAGCCCCGCTGCGGTTCATGCTCGAGGAAGCAACCTACCTCGCCGGCATGGCAGCCGCCTCGATGTCCGAGTCCGGCATCGCCGGCGCCATCGGCGGGATGGCGATTCCATCGGTGGAATCTACTCTGCTCGCGTTCGAAGCGGGCGCCAAGGCCGTCCGTCCGGACTTCAAGGTCATCAAGAGCTACACCGGCAATTGGGAAGACGTGGGTGCCGCCAAGGAGGCCGCCAAGGCCCAGATCCAACAAGGCGCTGATTTTCTGATCCACAACGCCGATGCGGCTGGGCTCGGCGTATTCCAAGCCGCGCAGGCGAAGGGCGTTCGCGTCTTCGGCACCAACAAGAACCAGAACGACATCGCGCCCGACGTGGTTCTGGCGAGCGCGGTCATCGATATCCCGAGCGCGTTTCTGCGCGTCGCTCGCGAGGTACGAGACGGCAGCTTCCGGGCCGCCATCACCAAGCTCGGCATGGCCGAAAAGGTGGTGAGCTTCGTGGTCAATCCGGCCCTCGCCGACACCATTCCAGCCAACCTCCGCGCCCGCCTCGACGAAACCCGAGCGGCGATCGTGGCGCGCCAGCTGACCGTCCCTTCCAGCGAGTTTTGAGCATCCCCGAGAGACGTGACGCCCTCCAGCGACGCTTCGGTTGAGCTCGGCGGCACCGCGCTGCTGTCGTTGCGCGGTATCTCCGTACGCTTCGGAGAGCTGCAGGCGTTATCCAACGTCGACCTCGACCTCGCCGCCGGCGAGGTCCGCGCCGTGCTCGGAGAGAACGGTGCCGGCAAATCGACCTTGATGAACGTCGTCTACGGCCTGGTGCCCGCGAGCGGCGAGATCCGCTGGCACGAAACACCGGTCGAGATCGAAGACCCGCTCAGCGCCCGCGCGCTCGGCGTCGGCATGGTGCATCAAGAGTTCGCCCTGATCGACGCAATGACGGTCGCCGAGAACCTCGCCCTCGCCGATGGTTCGAGCAGCGCCTTGGTCGACTACGATGCCGTGCGCGTTCGAGCGACCGAACGCGCAGAGGAGCTCGGCCTCGACATCGGCAACCTCGACAGCCGCGTCGGCGATCTCCCGGTCGGCGTCCGCCAACGGATCGAGATCCTCCGCGCCGCACTGAAACAGGTCGAGCTACTCATCCTCGACGAACCAACCGCCGTGCTGACGCCCGGCGAGATCGATCAGCTCTTCGACGTCCTTCGCTCGCTACGCGATCGCGGCACGGCAATCCTGCTGATCACGCACAAGCTGCGCGAAGTCATCGCCCTCGCCGACACGGTAACCATCCTGCGCGGCGGCAAGGTGGTCGCGGAGCGTTCGATCTCGGACACTGACGAGAAAGAACTCGCCGAGCTGATGGTCGGAGACTCGCTGAACGAGGGCGAGTCGCGTGTCATACGCGAGGTCTCGTCGGCCACGACCTTGGCAGCGCACCAGGTCTCGTGGCGCGACGAACGCGGCATCCTCCGTCTCGAATCGATCGATATCGCGCTGCGCGAGGGCGAGGTTCTCGGCATCGCCGGCGTCGACGGCAACGGACAAAAGGAGCTCTTCGAGATCCTTTGCGGACTCGAGCATCCGACCGGCGGCCACATGGAATTGGGCGGCGAGACCGTCCACCACCACGACCCGCAGACGCTCGGAGCAGCCGGGCTGAGCCTGATCCCTCCCGAGCGCCGACGGGAGGGAGCCGTGATGGACATGAAGCTGTGGGAGAACGCCATCCTCGACCAACAGCTATTGCTCGCCCACAGC
>JANQHZ010000442.1 GCA_028282445.1 Candidatus Binatia bacterium
ATCGAAAGCCACGGCATACTTGCCGGGGTAATAGGGCTCGGGGATGCCGATCGGGTCGTCGACCTCCTCGGAAGCCATGATGCCGACATGGCCGGAGCGGCGCAGGATCTCTACGATGGTGTTGTCCGCGAAGACGTCGAGCTTCATGACGTCTTCGCCCTGCACGTTCGTCCGCCCGGCGACGCCGAGAATGTCGGCCAATCCCGCCATGTTGACCTCGGCGGAGATGAGCTTCCCGGCCACCGCGATATGATTCAGCAGCTCGCTGAAGTCGCCCGAGGGCCGCTCGCCGGTCCGTCGCGCGTGCTCTCGCTGGTTCATGAGTACGTGTTGGGTGAGCGTAGTGCCGATCTGTGACAGTGCCATGGCCCAACTCATACAATGTCGGCAAGGGGGCGACCAACCCCCGGGACCGCACCGGGGAATTTTTCGTGGGTGAGGCGGGTTCAGGACTCGCGAGTGTCGCGCTCCCAATCGATCTTCGAGTCCCCGGGATTCGCGGGGCCGACCCGGTGTTGGATCTCGTCGCAACCGTAGGCGCGCGGGGTCAGCTCGAAGACGACGTGCAGCGGAACGTCGACATGGGGGATCTTCTCGCGCGGAACGCCCATCAAGTAGCCGTAGAGGACGCGGGCCACGGCCCGGTGGGTGATTACCAATACCGGTGCACGCTGGCGTTCGAGCTCGAGTACGACGGGTTCGGTCCGTTGGATCAGGTCGGTGTAGCTCTCGCCCTGCGGGTAACGGTAGTTGAGCTTGTCGGCGGCGCGGGCAGCGAAGAGGTCGGGGTGCTGGTTCTGGATCTCGGGGTAGGTCAGGCCGTCGCAGATTCCGGCATCGATCTCGCTGAGCGCCCACCACATTGCGTCCGTGCGTCCGACGATCTCGGCGGTGGCGAGACTCCGTTGCATGGTGCTCGCCCACACCGATGCGGTGAGCCCTTTCGCGGCGATCTCGCGCTGGTAGAAGTCGCGCAACCCGTAGGCGAACTCGCGACCACTGTCCGAGAGCTCGGCGTCACCGCCGATGCGGCCGGCTTGGTTGAACAGCGTTTGGCCGTGCCGGGTCAGCAAGATCGATCGCTCGCCGGTGTGTAGGTTGACCAGGAACGAGACCAGTCTCGAGGGGAGAAACCCGGCGATGCCATTGAGCTCGATTTTTCGACCCACATCGATCAGCTTGATGTAGCTTCCGTCGCTCTCGTCGACGTGCTCGTAGGCCTCGGCGTAGTGTTCGATCCGGGCCCGGAAGTCGCGTGCCGCTTGCGCCGGGTCGATGCCTTCGTAGTCGGGGGAGTTCAGTTTGGTGGCACGGATGTTGGCCTCGACGGTCTCCTCGCCGCAGATCGACTCGATGAAGAGGACGCCGATCCCGCGCCCCTCGCAGCGTTCGCGAATGAGTCGCCGACGGGCGCTTGTGGTGTTCGTCGCATCGTAGATCCCGACCTCACCGCCACTGTCGAACCACGCCATCATATCGTCCAGAGCCATGTTGGCGACTCGATTGCGCGCGACGGTCGCGGTCTCGTTGCGGATGTCGAAGAAATCGTGATCGAGCCGAGCGCCCAGATGCTGGCGCCGGTAGGCGCCGACGTTGAACTGACGGGTCGGGTACCCGAGCCAGTTGAAGTAGCGCATTACCTTGTGGGAGATGAAGGTCTTGCCGCGCGCGGGAAGGCCCACGATTACGATCGCGAGAGTCGGTGCATCGGCGTGAAGGGTGGTCATCGCGAAGCCACCCAATACGTCAACCAAGGGCGCCTGGAAAGTCGTACCTCTCGCGCATCTTACGGCTCGCGCCGACGACGCGTCCAAGCGGCGCGAGTGATCAAGCGCGGCGAAGCCGCTTGCGACGCAGCAGCGAGCGAAGCGCGCTTCTGCATTGGACGACGCGACACTGCCGCGTCTTTGGACGCCTCCGAGCGCGAGCGAAGGAGGCTTTGGCCCCGCAACGCGTGTTGGGGTTGCCGCGGCTACGCCCGCGG
>JANQHZ010001029.1 GCA_028282445.1 Candidatus Binatia bacterium
CCGAGCTGCATCTTCGCTTGGCGCGCATCGAAGCCCACCAGCATCGTGAAATCGATGTCGAGCGCTTTCCACTGCTCGAGCTGGTCGCGCATGTGTTCCGCGGGGCCGAGCAAGGCCAGCTGATCGATCAGGTCCGCGGGGAGAGCCGCGGCGGCCTCGTCTTTCTTGCCGGCGAGGTAGAGGTCTTGAATCTTGTCGGTGGTCTCCTGGTAGCCGTAGCGATCGATCGCGTTCTTGTGAAAGTTCTGGTCCTTGGCACCCATGCCTCCGATATAGAGCGCTAGGTAGGGGCGGACCATGTCGCGACATTGGTCGAGATCGGGGCCGGGGATCACCGGCTGCGCGACATAGATCCCGAAATCGTCGATCGACTTGCCGTTGCCGGCCTTGGCAAAGCCGGCGTCGAGCTTGGCGCGATACACTTTGTCGAAGTGGAGAGGCGACAGCAGCATGGCGAGCCAGCCGTCGGCGATCTCGGCGGTTTGCTCGATGTTCTTCGGTCCCTCCGCGCCGACGACGATCGGGATGTCCGGGCGCCCGTGCAGGATGCTCTTGAGCGGCTTGCCGAGCCCGACCGCGCCTTCGCCCTTGTACGGCATCTGGTAGTGCTTTCCGTCGCGCTCGACCGGTGCCTCGCGCTTGAATACGTCGCGCATGATCTCGACGTATTCGCGCATGCGGCCGAGGGGGCGCTTGTAGGGCATGCCGTACCACCCCTCGACGACCTGCGGACCCGATACGCCGAGGCCGAGGATCATGCGGCCTTCGCTCATCTGGTCGAGGGTCATCGCCGCCATCGCGGTCGCCGCCGGCGTGCGGGCGGACAGCTGCATGATGCCGGTCGCGAGCTTGATCTTGCTGGTGTGCGCGCCGATCCAGGCAAGCGGAGTCAGTGCGTCGGAGCCGTAGGCCTCGGCGGTCCAAACCGAGTCGCAGCCCATCGCCTCGGCTTCCTTGATTTCTTCGAGTGGGATTTGGATCGAGCGGCCCGAGTAGCCGACGCTGATTCCGATTTTCATGGTGCTCCTTCCGTGTCGTTCGGGGTCTGCCGGTCGTCTGGCGAACCGGGCCGTGCCTCTAGTCCCGAGGTGTTTCGCCGGCGCGGGTGAGCGCCTCGGCGAGCAGGTTTTCGACTGCCGGCTCGCGCATGAACGAGATGTGGCTGCCGTTGAACCACTCGATGCGTGGCTCCTCCCAGTGCAGCCAGAGCTCGCGTACGGTGTCGACCGGGATCAAGCGGTCGAGGACGCCGCCGAAGATGAAGCGGCCGTGGTGCGGGATTTTCGGGCTCATGGCGAGCGGCGAGACGACGTCGAGGGTATCGGTGGCGCGCTGCCAAAAATCGCCGAGCATCTCGCCGTCTTCTTCCGGCAGGTTGCGCACGAAGAGCTCGACGAAACAGGTGGCCGGCACGCCGGCGACTGCGAAGTCGAGGCGGCGTTCGAGCCCGCCGAGCAGCGCGGTGGTGTAGCCGCCGAGGGAGATGCCGTAAGCGCCGACTGGGACGTCGCCGTATTCGCGGTCGATCCATCCCACGATGCGCCGCAGGTCCCACATCGCATTGGCCTCGGTGTGCACCAGGTTGGAAATGCCGCGTCCAAAGACTTCGTGGCGCGGATTCTTGCCCCTTCGCGGGCCGTGCAGCGGCATCACGTACGAGACGATATTGACGCCGTGTCGTTTGTGCAGGTCGTAGAGCCGCAGCCCGGGTAGATCCATCCAAGGCGAGCCCATTCCGAAGCCGTGGATCACGACCAGCCAGGGGCGGGGTTCGTCGTCGCGATGCCGCAGCATCCATGCGTGTGCCGTTCGATTGGCGCCGTAGTCGAGCCAGCGATCGATCGCCGGG
>JANQHZ010000548.1 GCA_028282445.1 Candidatus Binatia bacterium
CCGCGGGATGACGTGGGAGTCGAAGTACAGCACCCGGTACGGTCGGCCGCCGACGCGTTCATCCCGCTGGGTCGGTTGCGGCATCGGGCCAACCGTCAGTCCATCGCCCTCGACGACGGGAAACTGCAGATCGTCCACCCGCATTCCGTTCGGGATCAACAAGCGCAGTGTAAGCGGAACTCGTTCCCCCACGAAGGGGTCGGTGCGACCGAGGCGAGCCTCGAGCCGCAGTTGCGGCCGCCCGGTCGCAGCCGCCGCGCTGCCGCGCGCCACGACCTGGACCTCCAGCGCCGTCGTGCGCAGGGTCTGGTCCGCGGCAACGACGTCGAACGGACCAAGCGAGTAACGACCGGGCTTGCGGGGGAAAAGCTGATAACGATGAGTGATGCTGCTCGAGGTGCGTCCGTTTTCGAATCGCATCTGGGTGGACGGACCGGTGTAGCGCACCCGGAAGTCGGCGAGCCCGGTCAACTGCGGAGCGGCAGCATCCTGCGTGCCGCTGACCTCGATCGAAAGGACGGTCGACTCGCCGACCGCGACCACCGTGCGATCGAGATGCGCCGCTACCGTCGCCGCGCTCGCCGCGCCCGCAAGCGTCAGCACGAGCGCAATCGCCGGCAGGCTACGCAGGCAGTTCTTCATCGCGGCGAGAATCAGCATCGCTTCGACAACTACCAGTCCTGGCGCGGATCGCCGACACCGGCGACACCGACTTCACGCCCGATCTCCTCGGGGCCGAGCTCTTCGTCGCGAGCCACGTCGAGCACGGCGCGCGCCGCCCGCTCGGCTTCCTGCCGCTCTGGCGATGGCTCGCCCGCCTCGGCCTCGCTGGGCTGTTGCGCCGATTGCTGCGGTTCCGCGTCGGCGCCATCGTCCCCTGACGAGTCTTGCTGTTGCGACTCCTCCTCCGGCGCCTCCGGCTGCTCGGACTCCTCGGGCTGGTCCTGCTCCTGCTGATTCTGTTCTTGCTGGTCTTGTTGCTCCTCGCCCTGCGGCTCTTGTTGCTGCTGGTCCTGTTCCTCTTGCTGCGGATCCTGATCCGGCTGCTCCTGCTGCTCTTGTTGCTGCTGATCCTGATCCTCTTGTTCCTGCTGCTCTTGTTCCTGCTGGTCCTGGTCCTGCTGCTGCTCTTGCTCCTGTTGCTCCTCTTCGAGCCGCTCGCGCAACTCCTCGATACGTCTCTCGACCAACTCGTAGTTGAACTTCACATCTTCCATCGCGGGATCGGCGGCCATCGCTCGACGGTAGGCGACCAGCGACTGCCCCCAGCTCTCGAGAGCCTTCTGCGGCTCGGTATCTTCCGCAGCCGTCCCGATGCGGAAGAGCGCATTGCCAAGGTTGTAGTTCGACCGCGCTGCCCATCCCTCGCCGCCCTCGGTGGCTACCTTCTCGAGAGGTGCAACCGCCTCCTCGTAACGCCCCTGCTTGTAGAGGGCCGCGGCGAGGTTGAATTGCAACAACGGCGAAGCCGGCGACTCGACCAAAGCCTCGCCGAAAGTCGCGATCGCGTCTTCGTAGTCGCCGGCTTCGAACAGCTCGACACCGCGATTGATCGGATCGGGCTCGGGGTCGAGGACACCGGCTTGCGCGTCCGCACTGACGAGCAGCGCGGCCAAGGCTACCGCCGCGGCACCGGCACCACGCCACGCGGAAAAGCGGCGCCGGACACCGCTCAGGCGAACCGGCGACGAATCCCTCTTTCGGTCGCCGACCAGCGCTTCGACCAGCAACAGCACCACGGCGAGCAACAGTGGAATCTGGAAACGCTCTTCGAACCGCCGCTCGAGGCCACTGTCGACCTCGCGCCGCTCCATCTTGGCGATATGTTCGTCGAAAACCTGATCGAGGCCGAGTTGCGGACCGAGCCCGCGCACATAGGCGCCGCCGGTCTCGAGCGCGATATCGCGCAACAGGGCTTCATTGAGTCGCGACTTCACGACCTGACCTTTGCGGTCCTTTACGTAGCCACCCGCTCCATCCGGGAGCGGAAGGATCTCGCCTTCGGGAGTTCCAATCCCGACCGTGTAGATCTTGACCCCTCGCTCGGCCGCCTTCGCGGCCGCGTCGAGAGCGTCGCCCTCGTGATCTTCCCCATCGGAGATCAAGATCAGCGCCTCGTATTTCCCCTGGCGCGCCTCGAAGCCATCGAGACTGGTCTCGATGGCGCGGCTGAGCGACGTTCCGCCACGCGGAATGATGCCGACCTGTAGCGCTCGCAGCGAGCGCGCGAACGCCGCATAGTCGAGTGTCAGCGGAGCCTCGAGAAATGCCGTTCCAGAGTAGGCAATCAGCCCGATGCGATCGCCGCGCAGCCGCGGCAGCAGATCGAGTACCGCGAGCTTGGCCCGCTCCAACCGATTCGGTTTGACGTCGACCGCCAACATGCTGCGCGAGGTGTCCATCGCGACCATCAGGTCGATG
>JANQHZ010000559.1 GCA_028282445.1 Candidatus Binatia bacterium
CACCGGGCGGCGTCACGGCGTCGACGGCGGCCTGAATCGAGGTGAAGCACGGCGGCGGGATCGAATTACAGGTGGGGTGAACGTTGACGACGTTCGCCCGTGACAGATTGGGCGCGAAAACGGCCAACAACGAAACTAGAAGGATCGATCGAATCTGCACTGGAGATCCATATCACCGCGAGAAGTGAGGTCACAACTACAAGTTTTGTGGTGATCCTCTATTTGATACCCGTCAAACCTTGCGCCCATACCTGACGTCCGAGGCGGTCGAGCGTTTCCTCGAGTCGGCCGAGCTGTTCTGGTGTCCCGACTCGGAACACTAGGGCTACGTCGTGCTGCCCGGACGCAGCTTGATATTGCGAACCAGACCGCGTGGCCGTCATCCGCGGGTCATCCGTATCGACGCGAGGATTGACGTGCTCAATTATGGTCGGTCGGTTGCTTGTGCGGGATTCGGCTCTGCGGCCGACGGATCAACGGCTCGGCCACCGACCTGCTCGATCTTCTCGGCGAGCCGAGCCTCCATCTCGAGGTCGCCCCACGACTCGAAGAGCTGCAACGCTGTGCCGTACGCTTCCCTTGCCGCGACCAACCCGCCGACCGCAGCCGCGGCATCGCCGGAATCGACGAGCCAAATCGCGCGTTGTCGGGGCTCCGGCAGCTCAGATGACAACCGCGTCGCCTCCACTGCGTGCGCGCGCGCCGAGGTGGTGCGGTCGGTTGCATGCTCGAGAGCAGACATGCGAATGAGCGTCCGAATCTGACCCGGCGTATCGCCGATCTCGGCGAAGAGAGCGCGGGCCCGCTCAAAGGTCGGAAGCGCAAGATTCGGACGCTGCAACTCTTCATCGATCACGCCGAGGCGGATCAACGCCTGCGCCTGGCACGCTTTATCGGCCGAGGTCTTACATCCAAGCAACGCCTCGCTGAGCAGCCGCGATGCTTCCTCCGGCTTGCCCATGGCGCTTTCGGCGTCTGCCAGCCCGAGCAGCGCGGCGGTGCTGATCTTGGGATCTACGGTTTCGGGAACCAGTTTCAGCGCCTCGAGGAAAGAGGTTCGAGCCCGCGCCGTCTCTCCCTCGAGCAGATCGAGATTGCCAAGTCCGGTAAACGTCCGCGCCAAACCTGCCGTATCCTCGGCATCGCGATAGACGATGTAGGCACGATTCAACCGGCTCCTCGCCTTATCCAGTTGCCCGGCTTCGACTTCGAGGCGGGATGCTTGTTCGAGCGCGACCGCCAACTCCGCTTGATCTCCGGTCTTCTCGAGGATCTCCACGAGCCGTTCGGCAGACGCAGCCGCGTCCGCCGGGGCGGCAAGCTTCTGCTGGAGCTCGACCAGCTGCCCAAGGGTCTCTATCTGGCCGGCGGTGTCTCCCGCCAAAGACAAACCTTCGAGTTGCAGCTGCAGCGTTTGCACAAGTCCCGCTGTGTCACCGGCAGCCCCATCGATCGCAGCCAGCGCCGAGAGCGCAGCCGACTGGCCCGAGGGATCACCGATCCGCTTGTAGAGAGCGTGAGCTTCCAGGTAGAAGCGCCGTGCCGCCGCCACGTCGCCGGACTTCATCTTGGCTTCGGCGATGGCGCTCCGCGTCTCCGCTTGACCGGACGTGTCGTCCGCTGAGCCGTAGAGATAGAAGGCTCGTTCAAGAGACTGGATCGCGTCGGGCACATTTCCGGCGGCCATGGCCTGGACCGCTTGCTCCACGAGTGCGTCCGCCAGATCCAACGGCGAGGTGGTCGGCGCAAGGTTCGCGACGCGCCCCTCAACAACGCCTGCTTCGATCGGGTTGTCAGCGGCCGGTGGCCGCGTGTCGAGGATCGCCGAGGCCAGCCCGAAAGCCAGCGACATCGACGCGACCGGTACGCCGACCCGAATCGCGGTCGTATTGGGTAGCCCGAGAAGGCGAACCCCCAAGACTCCGAAACCTGCCGCCGCGGCGGACAGCAGGACCGCGAAGGTCCAGTTGAAACGAAGTTCGACATCGAGTCGACCACTACCGAGTAGGGCGATCGTCGAGAACAGGGCCACAATGGCAACCACGAGGACGCCCGCAATCAAGTTCTGTTTCCCGGTCGCCCCATCGTCGGATTCTTCACCACCGTCCAGGTCATCGGTCTCGGCGGCGGCCGGGAGAGGTCGGGTCTCGAGTGCCTCGATCTCGGCCTCGCAGACCTTGCCCATTATCCACGGATCGATGGAACGAACGCATTCGACCGGATTCGGAAGGCTCGGGTTGGAGATTCGAATCCCCGGATCGGGATTCATCTGGCGGTCGACCTCGAAGTACAGCGCCATGGCCTTTTCAAGGCCCTCCTTGGCCGCCGGCCGATCGATGTCGACGCTGCGGGAAGCACGCTGGTAGAGTGCATGCGCACAGCCGAGGTCGTCGCCGACCTCATTGAACGCTCGATGCGCTCGGTCGTAGGCATCGAGTGCCCCGCCCGGGCGGGAGGTGCGCCAACGGCCGTCCCCAATCAAAAGCCAGCACGTACCAACTGCAGCCTTGTCGCCGATCGAGGAGAAGGACGCCACAGCTTCCTTGTAAATCTCGAGCGCACCAGAATCGTCGCCGGCCCGACGCAGCACCTCCGCGATCCCGTACAGCATCTCCGCTCGCGCCTGATCCGACGGACCGTCTTTCAACGACTTGGTCGCACGGCGCAAATTGACCATTCCCTCCGACTGTTCGCCACCGGCGAGTTGGGCGACGCCGAGATCCCGTAACGCCTCGGCAAGTTGGAGGTCACCTTGCCCCGCATGCGCCGCGGCAACGGCCTGGCGGAGCGACCCGAGATCCGCCTCGCTGCCGGCTTGTGAATCGATGGGATTCAGCACCCCTGATCCAGCCGCCCTGTCGATCATCCCTCACCTCCTCGGAGCTCCGCTCCGTCCACATTCCCGCCCAATCGCGCCCGGCCTGGAAATCATACGTCAGGATGATGATGAATCCACTCCGGAATAGCGTGGAGGGGGCGATAGTGAGTACCGGTTGGGGTCTGCCCATGGAAAATGGGATGAGCCGGCCCCTAGCCGGCGTCCATGCCATCGGTGAACCAATCTCGCCGACGACGGGAGCACAGCCCCTGAGTGAAGATTCTTCTTGTGCTCGCTCGCCCCGCGGGTCTAGTCTCTTTTCAGGGAGGGAAGACCATGTCGAGAAGCAACTGGATGCTCGTCGGCGCGTCACTAGCCCTGTTTTTCCTGCTCCCGATCGACGACGCGCAAGCCGCCTCACGCTGTGCGGCCCGCAAGACTCAAGTAGCGGCGAAGGTCGCCTACATGAAAGCGATGTGCCACGCGCGCGGGATGGCGCGGGGCGTCGCCACCGAGGACCAGTGCTTGGCCCGCGCGCGCGCCAAGTTGATCCGGCGGATGCAGCGCGCCTCGCGACTGAGAGATTGCGCAGAAGGCGCGAGTAGCGAAGATGTCGATGCGATCATCGACGACTTCCTGGCCTCCCTTACGGCTGCCTTCGCGCCTTCGACACCGACGCCGGCCCTGAGCGGGCCGACGCCGTCGCCCACTCCGCGTCCGAGATTGTGTTGCGCCAGTCCGAGCAACGGTTTCGGCGGCGCCCCCACCTGCTCGTACCAGATCGAAGCGTTTTGCAGGCAGGTCGAGGCCGGCGGCGTGCTGGGACAACCCGGCGATGTGTGCGATGGCGCGAGCGGAGCCTGCGTACCGGCCCCGGGCACCAGCGGCGCGTGTTGCGACCTTTCCGCAACCGCGCTCGCCGAGGTATCCGCCTGCGGCGCAGGCCCGGGGGTCGTCGAATCCTGCAACGCCTACGCTCCGATTGGGGCGGTTCTGGTGCCCAACGCGGTTTGTACCGAGAACGGCTGCGTTTCTCCGTAAGAGGTCTTGCCGAGGGCGCGGCCGTGATTCGGTCTCGGCTGCGCCCTTTCAGTATACCGAGCGCACCCCCCCGAAGGAGAGCTCGATCGCGCCATCGGTCGCGATGATCCCAAGTCGGCCGGGCCAGCTGGGGTCGGACCATGGCAACCCTTTGAATTGATTGAGTTCACAGTGCTCGGGCGGTCGAGTTCGGCGCTTAGGTTGGGGTTTTCGCCCACGGAAATCGATTGTAAGACGTGCTGGGCTCTGGGAGGACGAAACCCGGCGCTCGGAGCCTTGCGCCGGCTCGGGCCCCCCGATATTGGATGCTGCTTTCGGCCGGAGGATTCCGGGTAAACAGAGGGG
>JANQHZ010000575.1 GCA_028282445.1 Candidatus Binatia bacterium
CTTGAATCTCTCCGTGTCTCTGTGCCTCTGTGGTGACCCGCAATGTCCTCTCCGTTCATGGAACAACTCGGTCGCGTCGGCCCCGCGCTCTTGCGTGCGCTCGACGGTTTCGAGAAAGCGCGCCGCCGGCTGCATCCGCCGGCGATTCCGCAAGTGCGCGAAGCGATGGGGCCCATTCGCGTCGGGTTGCGCGCCGCGCTCGAGGCGTTTCACGCGCAGACCCCCGACGACGGTCTCGAAGAGTTCGCCCGCGAGTTTCACGGCGCGGCCGAGCGCGCCCTGAAGGCTCTCGATCTGTTCGCCGACGACTCCCCCGACCCGAGCGGAGTCGGCCGGGTGCTGGAGGCGATGCGCGAGCACGCGCTGGCGCAGGAAGCTCTCTACCCACTGCGCCGCGCGCTGCCGGCGGTGTCGCTGTTCTTTTTGGAACCGGATCGACGCGAGGCGGTGGCGTCGCTCGATCCGGAGTCGCCGAAGGAGAGGCGCGTCGGCTTGATGGCCGGCGGCGGCGAACCCGGCGCGCGCGGCGGCTTCTCGCTCTACGTCCCCGAGAGCTACGACCCCGACGAAGCGCTGCCGCTGATCGTGGCCCTGCACGGCGGCTCGGGAAACGGTCGCGAGTTCATCTGGAGCTGGCTGCGCGAAGCACGCAGCCATCGCTGCATCCTGCTGGCGCCGACCGCGCGCGGCTCGACCTGGTCGATGATGGGCTCGGACGTCGATCACCCGGCGTTGCTGTCGATGGTCACCTACCTTCGCGAGCATTGGCACGTCGACCCGAAGCATATGCTCCTGACCGGTCTGTCGGACGGCGCGACCTACAGCCTGTTGAGCGGGTTCCGCGAAGACTCGCCCTTCACCGCGATCGCGCCTGCCTGCGGAGTCTTCCACCCCGAAAACTACGCCAACGGCAATCTCGCGAGAGCGAGGGACCATCGCATCTACCTCGTGCACGGCGCGCTCGACTGGATGTTTCCGGTGCAGATCGCTCGCACCGCGGTCGCTGCGCTCGAGGGCGCCGGCGCCGACGTGACCTTCCGCGAGATCGAAGACCTCTCTCACACCTATCCGCGTGAAGAGAACCTCGAGATCCTGCGGTGGTGGCTCGGAACCGCAGATGAACGCGGATAAACGCAGATCCCGATACGCCTCGCCGCTCTCGACTGCTTGACGGGTCCCTATCTGCGTTCATCTGCGGTTCCGAGAAACAGAATAGCGCGTGCGCAGCACTCTCGATCTGCTAGAGTTCCCCCGGAGAGGACGAGGGGAACGAGGATGGGATCGAGCGTTTGGGGAAACGCGGGGCTGCTGTTGCGCCTGCGGGTGCTTTGTTTTTCGACTACACTCGCGGCGTGCGTGCTCACCACGGCCGTACCGCTGCCGTTGCTCGCCGGGGTTACGACGCCGCAAGCGGCGGCAACACGGAGCGTATCTGCCGAGGTCGCGGTTCCGGGCTTTGCCGAGCAATCGATCGCAATGGGGCTGACTCCGCTACCGCGCGCGCTGGTGCAGTCGGTCGGAGCCACCGCAGATGGCCGCCGCCTCGACGTGGCGACGACAGCCGCCTCGGCCCCGGCAGGCCTTGGCAGCGCCGGCCACTTCTTCCGCCGCGCCGAGACCTTCTCGGTTGGGGACGACACCGGCGAAACCCGGTCGGTCGTCGACACGGAGATGCTGGTCTCCTACGCAGCCGGTCGCGTTTCGATCCTGTGGGCATACGAAGTGTCGCCTGCGGTCGACGAGATCGCCGGATATCCAACCGGCCTGGCCGGACTGACCATCGACCGTCTCCTAGAGTTCGACCTCTCCGGCTTCGACCTCCTTGCGCAGCGCCACGCCACCGGCGATGCCGTCGACGCAGACCTCGTGAGCCGACTGCTCGCGGCAGGCGATCTCTCCTACGCCAACGTCGAGGACACGGTAGCGATCACTCCGCACGGCCACGCAACCACGATCGTACCGACCGCGGACTTCGACTTCGCAGCGCTCGCTCTACCCGATGCGAACGGGGCGATCACCAATGGCAGCGCTGCCGGGCGCGTGCGCGATTGCTTCGAGGACAACGGGACGACGATCTCGATCGCCGCCGCACTCTGTCTGGTCGCCGGCGCCGTCGGCTGCGGAGTTGCCTGCGCCGTTACGGCCGGCGTCGCCTGTATCCCCTGCATCAGCGGAGCCAGCCTGGTGTGCGGCCTCGGTACCGCCGCCGGCAGCTTGGGCTTTTGCCTGGCCAAGGCGCTGTTTGGCGTCGACCCTCCGCCAACGGCTACGCGCACTCCGACCCGGACACGGACCCGAACGCCGACCTTCACCGCGACCCCGAGCATCCCCGGCGACTGCGACGGCGACGGGCGGATCTCGATCGTCGACCTGATCTACAGCGTCGGCGTCGCGCTCGGCAACAACGACCTCGAGGGCTGCTCGCCGCTCGACATCAACGGCAACGGCCGCGTCGATATCAGCGAACTGGTCCGCGCGATCCGTACCGCGTTGGCTTAGGAGGCCGGCGGAGAAGTATGCCGGCTGCAGTCAGCCATTGGACTAGCGGCTCCAACTCAATTGACGGAAACCGCTTTCAAGATTCGTTCGTCGTTACGACGGAAACCGCCAAAGGTCGACTCCCAGCAGCGATCCCGGCTGGAGAGTAACTGGATTCGCATACTCGCCCCGGCGACCGGCTGCGAAGGGAGCCGCAACCTCTCGCGGCCCGCCTTGACGAGAACTTTGGCGCGACCATCGCCGGCAACAAGCTTCGCGTTGGTCACACCGTCAAGATTGCCGGCGCGGTCCCGGTAGGCAAAACCAGAGGTGCCCAGTTCTTTCCAACAGTCTCGCTTCGAGCAAACTCCCCCCGCCCCGATCGGGGCCTCGAGAATGTTTGCACCGTCGACATAGCCGCATAGCACGTGTTCGACGTCGACCCGCGGATCACCGAGGTCCGAGAGCCGCACCGTGCCGCGAACCCACTTCCACACCAACTTCGGGTCTCGACCGGAAACAGCCGCTTTCATCCGAATCGACGACTTCCCTGCCGCGACGCATTCGGGAACAGGAGCGGGAGGGCAAACGAATCGGTCGAATACCTCAATATCCTGAAGTATCGGAGCAACACCGTACCAACCCACCGACGGTGAGGTTTGGGTGCCGGATATCAAGTCGAGACGAACGAGGCGGTCCTGATGAAACGAGACCGAGTCCCCCCCCGAACTGACCAACAGCGTCCCGTCACGCTTGATCTCCAAGGCAGCAAGCTCATGCAACAAGCCGCCCATCGCCACGATCTCCTGATCACCGGTTTCAGGATCGACCCGCAAAACACGCCCGGCTGCGAGGCCATCGGGGTCCGAAGCCGTGGTGCAATAGATACTACCTGTGTCGGAGACCGCGACGTCGCTCGGAAAAGTCAGGAGCCCCCCCGAGGAGAGAGTGGACTGCGCGCCGGTATCCGGGTTCAGTCGAACGATCGAACCAACTTGCGTGGCGTTGATAATCAGAATATCACCGGAGCTCTCCAAGGCTAGCCCGCGGGGCCGGACGATGATGCCGCCTTGCGCAAGCGTCTCGGCCGATCCCTGCTGAAGGTCGACCCGCGTGATCACGCCACTCTCATCGCTGGCCACGATCAGCCGACCGCTGTGGTCGAAGATCATCCGAGTTACCTCGTCCCTAAAGAGGCCCGGAGCAGGATCGTAGTGCGAACCGTCCTTCGGATTGAGACGGACAAGAGAAGAGGAAGTGCTGGATCGCCGCCGCTCCGGCAATCCGACTAGGATCGTACCCGCAGGCTCGACCAAGACCGAACGCACGCTTTCGTCCTGCGGCGGCAGAGAGCCATCCGTATCCGGCACCCTCGCTAGAATCGACCGAGCACCGGTCTCGCCGTCGACGTGGACCACAACCTGGTCAAACGGATTGGCCGCGACGATATCGCCGCGACTCAAGAACACGGGGGTGGACACTGTGGGGACGGGAGAGACTCGAACCACGTCGATGTCGGAGGCCCACGGTGCACCGGTCCCATCAGGCAACACCGATTGAACGCCCGAGAGTGGGTCTATGCGAACAAGCTTGCTGAGATTGCCGGGCCCGTTGAACAGCGACTGCGCCAGCAAGCTTCCGTCGCTCGCCTGAGCGAGAGAGGAGACGTCCGAAAGGTACTCTCCCTCGACGACCAGCGACTGCACCCCGGACACGGTATCTATGCGAACGATGCGCCCGTCCCCGGCCAGAAGGTCCGTCGACGTGACGAATATCTCCCCAGCTGCGGTTACGACAATGTCACTGGGCCACTCGATCAATCCCCCCGCAGACAGAGTCTCGAGATGACCATTGGACGGGTCGACTCGGACGACAGCTCCGGACGCAGCCTGATCAACGACCAGGATCGAACCACTCGGCTCTACGGCGACCGCTGTAGGGAGGCTAAAGCCGCTTAGATCGGTGAGGACGACGACGCCGAGGTTGCTGAGGTCGACTTGGACCAACGTATGAAGTCCCGATAGACTCGGAGACACCAGCACTACTCGACCGAGCGCGTCGAAGGCCATCCCAGAGACCTCTGAAGTGTAACGGCCACCAAGCGGGTCCGAGGTCGAACCGTCGGATGGATCGAGACGAATCAGGGTACCTGCGTACGGAACCTGCGGCGCCCGACCGACCAGCAGAGTACCGGCCGGTTCGACCAGGACCGAGAGCGGATCTTCGACCACCGCGATGTCGGAGCGTGCCCCGGTCGACGAGTCGATCAAGAAAACTCGATCGTGATACTCGTCCACCGCAACCAAATCGCCTGGCGCGAGATCGACAGCAGCCGATCGATACGGCGACAGTAGTATAGCTACGAGAAGAACTACGAATGGCAACCGGCCACCCCTCCGAGCACCACTGCACCGATCCGTTGCTTGGCCTGGCACATCACCCATCTTTCAAACGTAGCCCGATCCCCTACAGGGTCAACGAGAAATCCAGCGTCCAACCTGAGCAAACCGACGACGGACACATCCGAGACCCTATCGATCTTCCGCCGGACCGGTGAACATCCAGGCCCACGCGCCGAAGAGGAGCTGGAAGGGCAAGCGGATCAAATTGACCAGAGGGTAGCCGGTGCCGGGGCCGTCCGGGCCGATGTTCTCGATGAGCATGTTCACGTTGGCGGGAAAGACCGCGATCAGCAGGGCGATCGTCCCCCATGCGGCGAAC
>JANQHZ010000592.1 GCA_028282445.1 Candidatus Binatia bacterium
CAGCTCTTGAGCGTTTCCCAATCGAAGGCGCTCAACGCCTCCCACATCGTTTCGACGGTCTTGCGGTTGGTTTCGATCGACATGGATCCCTCCGCTGCGTGTTGTATCCGGTTACGGTGTTGCCGCGCAAAGAGCATTGGCGGATGAGACGAGCAGTCAGGGGAGCGAGCTCGTTGGGCATCCCTTCTCTCATCCGGATTGGACCGCACCGTCGCTCCTTTTCGCTGACGCCGCGGGTTTTCGACGAACTGTACGGCCAAGCAGCCGCGGTCAAGGCGGGCTTAGCGTGACGTCGGCGAAGGCGAAGCCGTCGCGCTCGACTGTTTCTCCTGCGCGCACCGAAATCGGCGCGCGCAGCATTGGTCCCGCAACGACGACGGTGTGGAACTCGCCGTTCTCGCTGCAGGGGGCGACGGTCGCCGGAGGTCGCGCAGTAATGCCTCGTCAAAGCGGCGGCCGGCGAATCCGGGGTCGAGCACCTGGGAGGCGGCCAATAAGAAACCCGGCGACGCTGACGCGTCCCGGGTATGAGTGAGAGAATCTCTTTCCATGATTCTCGTCCCCACACCCCGGAGGACTGCAATCTCGTCTGATCGGACACGGTTTCCTGGCTCCGGCGTCCTACTCGCGGCGCCTTCCCATCTCGACGGACAGTGGCACGCAGCCGCTTTCGTACCGGTTATAGTGGCGGGGACCGCATCGGTATTGCACCGGACTTCCCTACACCCGAGGACGACTATGTGGCGCTTCTGTAACACGCACTCTTGCGCGACACAGATCGTTCGTTCTCGCGCGAGCCCGCGACCCCTCCCACCTTTGGAGGGGTGTCGATCTTCACGTCACTACGTTGCCCCCCTTATTCCGGGGGTGTCGAAAAACGAGATCACACGGAGAACGAGCGAGTATCCCTATCAAGGCTGAGGCGAAGGCGAGGCTAAGGCTGAGGATGGTAGGAATGCATCGGGCACGGCAATAGTCGTCGCGCTCCGCGCGACCACCACCCTCAGCCTCGCCTTCGCCTCGGCCTCGATCACCAACTCAATGACGAGAAAATCGACAGCCCCGTTCAAGGGGGAGGTCATCCGCGAATCGGTTGCCGTCGGGGTAGCTTCAGGGCTTCGATTCGGTGCGCAGGAGGCGGCGCTGCTCGAACTTGAACTCGGCGCCGCTGCTGATTCTGGCGAGTTGCAGCTCGTCCGGTTCCGGTTGGGGTTCCGCACTCGGATCGATCACCACCTCCCATGCGAGCTTTTCGTCATTCTCGGGAACGACCGGCCGGCAACGGGTGCGCGGGTTCACGGCCTGGGCGATCGCGGCGAGCGCTGGGTGGGTGGCGCCGGTCACAGCGGCGAACCATGAGTATGCGTCTCCTTCTTCGAGGGCTGCGCAGTCGCCGATCGAAATGCGGGCGCTCTGCGCTCCGCTCACATCGACGCGGAAATCGACGTAGGTGCGTGGCCAGAAGCAGGGATGCAGTTGGAAGATCTTGGCGACCGCGTCGATGTCGTCGCCGTCGATCGCGAGCGCGCGGATCAGTCTGCGCGCGGTCAGGGCGGCGATGCCCGTCCACTGCGACGTTCCCAGCTCGATCGCGGCGTCGTCGTCGCGGCGCTGCGACGCGCACAGGAGAAAGGCGCGGGCGAGCAGATGACTCTGCACGGCGAACTCCTGGTTTACCGCGACGAGAGCGCTGTGCGAAAGGTCTTCGAGCTGGAAGCCGGGGTCGAAGGGGCCACTGTAGTCGTCCCAGCCGCCCGGTTCGGCGTTTTCTTGCGGTCGGTCGATCCCGATCTCGGCGAGCTTCGACGCCCGGACGATCTCGAGATTGGGGTGCTGTTCGTAGGGCTGAGCCTCCTCGGCGAGGAAAACCTTCCAGCGGCAGTTTGGGTAGCGTCCCGCCGGGACTCGCGGCGGCCGGTGGATCGGTCGCATCTGCATCTTCGGGTGGGTCGCCGCCGCAGTGGCGTCGAAGGTCGGGTCCTCGATGTCGTGACACATCAAGCGTACGGAGCGCTCGCCGAAAGGCTCGACGTCGGCCAGTGCACCGCAGTGAGGCAGCCAGAACTCCCCATACTCCGGGCGATCGAGTCGGAACTGGAAGTCCATGAACTGATGCGGCGCGCCGATGTCGAGCTGCAGGTTCTTGAACACCGTCGACACGTCGTGCCCCTCGAAATTCATCGCGCGCTGCATGCGCAGCGAGTAGATCGGGCTCGCGCCCATCCACTCCTCGATCGAGAAGTTGACGTAGGCGTCGACCCCGAAGTGCTTCGCCACCAGCGGGAGCCCGACGCGGTCCTGTAAGTGGCCGTTGAGGAGGTACTCCCGGCCGAGATGAGCCAGCGCCTGGCGGCCGAACGATGCCAGCGTCACATCGGGATCGAACGGGCCGGAGTAATGATCGAGAAGCTGGGGCGAGGCGGACATCGCGTGGCGAACTTCAGGTGAACGACTCGGCGTTGTCAACTGCTCCTTCGTGGTTCTGCTCCTTCGTGGTTCGAAGGGATCAATCGCCCGACGCCGGTGTTTCCTTGGAAGGCCGCTGCTGTCCGACCCACCGGTAGGTCAGCGCGCCACAGACGGCGCCGAGGATTGGCGCGGCGATGTAGAGCCAAAGGTGTTGGGTGGAGCCGCTCACCAGCGCCGGTCCGAGCGAGCGGGCGGGGTTCATCGACGCGCCCGAGATCGGGCCGCCGAAGAGTGCGTCGAGCGCGACCGTGCCGCCGATCGCGAGGCCGGCGAGATCGCCGACCGCGCGTGCGTCGGTTGCCACCGACGCGATCACGAACATGAGGAAAAATGTCATGACGATCTCGAGGGCGAACGACTGAATCGCCGAGCCGGCGGGGAGGGTGGAGCCGAGCGCGCCAACCGGTCCTAGGATCGCTTGCAGTGCGGCGGCCGCCGCCAGCGTCGCAACGACTTGTCCGCCGACGTAGGGCAAGACGTCGCGCCAAGCGAAGTCTCCCTTGCATGCGAAGGCGATCGTCACCGCCGGGTTGAAATGCGCCCCCGAGATATGCCCGGTGGCGTAGATCATCGCCATGATCACCAGCCCGAAAACGAGAGCGACCCCAACGTGCGTCACCGCGCCCTGTGTGATCGCGTCGACCATGATCGCTCCGCAACCGGCGAAGACCAGCGCAAACGTACCCACGGCCTCGGCCCCGACGCGCTGAGCGAGCGTCGGTGGTGATGATACGGCTGGAGGCGACTGTTCCATGGCGAAACCTTAGTAGGTTGTTGATGCTGGCGAAACGACCTTTTACCCACAGATCAGCACAGATGAGGGCTGCTTGGCCGGAGGGGACCGGGCGAGGCATGCCTCGCCCGTACACTGCGCCGGGCCGCCCCGTTCACGTGTAGGGGCGACGCATGCGTCGCCCGCGCGCGCGTCTGCGTTTTGCCCCGATCGAATCGGACTGCTGCAAGGTTCCTCATCCGTGTTGATCTGTGTTCATCTGTGGCTAAAAAGAAACTCCCTGGAGGTCGGTTCCATCGACGGTAGCCGTGGCTTCACAGGCGTCTCGGTCGAGCAGCTTCTCCATCAGCGATTCGTCCGAGGTCGTTGCAAAAACTCTGCTGCCGCTTGGGGTGAGGGCGGCGACGATGCCGCTCTCCGGCCGGCCGTTGCGGCCGTAGACGACGGTGTACGCCTCGACGTCGGCAGTACCGCGGTACGATTCGTCGATCGCTCGTTTCGGCAGGGCGTCGACCTCCGCCTGCGGCGACTCGTAGCGGAATGGCTGGCCGGGCGGTTGTGCGCCGTAGACACCGAAGCTGTGTTTGGTGAAGTAGCCGCCGTTGCCGGACACGAACCCCTTTGCGCTCGGGTTCTCGCGCAGCAGCTCGACCGTGCGTGCAATCGAGTGCAAGACGAAGCTGTTGAGCGGGCCGCCGGCGAAGGTCATGCCGCCGGTAACGGTCGGGACTTTGGATCCGTCGAAGCCGATCTCGCGCTGCGCCATCTGCACTGCCGCTGGGAAGCACGAGTAGAGGTCCACGAAATCGACATCGGTCGCTTCAAGTCCGGCGCTCTCGAGCGCGTGTTTGCCGGCGATCCGCATCGCCGGCGACTCGTCGAGGCGGTCGCGTTCGCTCGGGAACCAGTGGTCCTTCGCGTAGCTCCCAGCCAACGGGTAGACGCGTTTGTCGCGCGGTACGCCGAGCTCGTCAGCTCGTTCCTCCGAGCACAGCAGGATGGCGACGGCCTGGTCGACGTCGATGTTGGAGGTCATCAGCTTGGGGTAGGGGTGCGCGACCATGCGATTGCGCGGCCCAACCTCGGCGATTTGCTCGGCGTCGCGCGCTTCGCGGCTCCACGCGCTCGGGTTGTCTGCCGCGACCCGGCTGTAGGCAGCGTAGAAATCGGCCAGCTTGCGAGTGTGTTGCTCGGCGGTCGCACCGTTGCGGTGGCGCAGCGCGTTCTCGACCATCGCGTAGAAATGGGTCGGGGTTGCGATCCCGGCCGTGTTCTCGGCGTCGGTCGTCATAGCTTCATCTTCTCTCGACCCCTCGTCGGGGGCTGCGTCGGCAGCCTCCTCGGCGTAGCTCGTCTCGATCCCCGCGCTGTGTTCCTTGCGACGAGTTCTCATCGTTTCGGAAGCGCAAACCAGGACGACGTCACGCCGGCCGGCGAGGATGTCCGCGGCCGAGGACAGAACGACTTCTTGACCGGTGTTGCCTCCGATCGGGCTGAGGGAGGTCTTGACCTCGCCGATTCCGAGCCGGTCGGCGACCAGGCTGCCGGGGTTGCGATAGGGCCAGATGCCGCGCACGACACGCAGCGAGTCGATCGCCGAAAGTATCGCGACGGTGCCGCAGTCGCGCGCAGCCTCGCGCGCGGCGTCGGCCATCAGGTCGACAGGTTCTTTGGCCTCAGCCGGGTCGCAGCGCTGGTTGAGCTGGGCGATTCCGACGATGACAGGGGTGCGGGGCGGTACGGGCACGGGAAGCTCCTTGCAAGATCTGAGCAGAGCCTCGCTGATCGGGCCCCCGCCGCCAAGGGGGGTGTCTCAGAAGTATCTCGCGCAGAGGCGCCGAGGCGCAGAGAGGATTATCGGGATCCTCAGCGACTCGGCGCCTCTGCGCGAGATCGAATCAGTAAGGCCGCAACGGCCAGGCGAGGTGCACCCTAGAGAGCCTCCATCAAGGCGCGGATCGTGCCGAGCTGCATCTTCGCTTGGCGCGCATCGAAGCCCACCAGCATCGTGAAATCGATGTCGAGCGCTTTCCACTGCTCGAGCTGGTCGCGCATGTGTTCC
>JANQHZ010000641.1 GCA_028282445.1 Candidatus Binatia bacterium
GTGTGGCACTGAAATATCAACTCGTCGTCCTGCATGCCGTTGACCAGTCGCGCGCGGTAGTTGCGCCCCTGTTTGATCCGCTCCACCGCAAAACGAATATCCACGCCCGCTCTCCCCGGCCGCAAGAACAGCGCGTGCAGAGAATGTAAGGCGTGCGCGTCGACCGTCCGAGAAGCGGCCATCACGGCCTGGGCGGCCACCAACCCGCCAAACAGCCGATCGCCGACCGTCGCACTGCCGAGCCCGCCGCCGCCGACGAAAACGTCCCCTGAGCGCCGCGTCAGCGCCAGGCGGTCGATGAGTTTGGTCAGTAGCATATCGAGCGTTCCGGAGACCGCCTCCCGCCGCCGAGTGTAGCAGCTCGACGCGTGCGTTCACCTCGAGGCGAAACTGACTTCTCGCCCCAATTTGTGCACTCGGCGGGAAGTCGCCGCACCAGGCGGCCAAGCGCACGAGCTACCCGTGATAGAAGTCCTCACGGACGATCTTGCCATCGCGCCATGTTTGTACCGCCACTTGCTTCTGGGTAACCCTCGACTGCCCCTTCGGCGTCAAGTCGAACGACCATTCGACCGCGGCGAGGTCTCCGTCGATCAAGACTCGGCCAACCTCGGCGCCGTGGAACTGAACGCCCTCGACGAACGCGCGCTCGTAGTCGCGGTTGGCGTCCTTGCCGACACGGTCGTCACCGCCGTTCTCGGTCATGACGACATCGTCGCTGTAGTAACGCTCAAAGGTCTCGAGAATCTCGCCACGGAGAATACCGTCGATGACGGCTCGGACATTGCCTTCGTTGCTCATGTTCGTACTCCTTCCGGATTTGGACGTGGAAGCTCATCTGTAGTTCTCGCGTCTCCCGATCCTATCTGCGGGGCGGCTTCCAACAACACCGCCGCGACCGCCGAGGCTCCGCCTCTATGCGCCTACCCGCGCCTTGATGTAGGTTGCCCAATCGGCGTAAGCCGACCGACGATTGGAGAAGACATGGGATTCTACGAGGACCGGGTTCTACCTTATGTAATCAACTTGTCGTGCGGCGCGCCGCCGATCCTCAAGCAACGCTCGAAAGTCGTCCCCCACGCCGAGGGACGGGTCCTCGAGGTTGGGATGGGATCGGGGATCAACTTATCGTTCTATAACCCCGATAAGGTCGAGATGGTGTTCGGTCTCGAACCCAGTCGGGGAATGCGGCGCAAAGCCCAGGCGAACCTCGACAAGGCCCCGGTACGAGTCGAGTGGTTGGATCTGCCCGGTGAGGAAGTTCCGCTCGACGACGACTCGGTCGATACCGTGGTTCTGACCTACACTCTTTGCACGATCCCCGACTTTGAAACCGCGCTCGGCCAGATGCGCAGAGTACTGAAACCAAACGGCAAAATGCTGTTCTGCGAGCACGGCGCCGCTCCCGACGCGTCGGTACGGAAATGGCAGGCTCGGATCAACCCGATCTGGAAGAAGATCGCCGGCGGCTGCAATCTGAATCGGCCGATCCCCGACAATCTCGAAGCCGGCGGCTTTCGAATAGAGCAACTCGAGTCGATGTACCTGCCGAACACACCGAAGATCGCCGCGTTCAACTACTGGGGAAGCGCCACCATCGCCTGAGCCCGGCACCACGCCGGATGGAAAACGGTTTCGGCACAACGACCGCGGCACCGCAGACGAAAGCGAAAACGCTCAATGAAGAGACCACTGCGCTCCACCGGTTCATCGACCATTCGCAGCCTCCCCCTGCTGTTCGCCATCCCTACGCTCTTTGCCGTGGTCGCGTTCGCCCCGTCGGCGCGTGCCGGAACCGCTCTGCTCGACTGTTTGTGCACCTGCGCCATCGATCCCAACGGACGCTTCTGCGGGACCGCACAGAGCTGCTTTCACAACCCGGAACCGATCAACGCGAGCCCCTCCTGCAACGATCCGAGCCGCGGCGAGTGCGTGAGCCGAGGCTTCGGCTGTGGGCGAACGCCGCTCGAGCGAGCAAACGAGCCCGCCGCAAGACCGTGCGTCGAATCGTGCCAAGAAAGGTTCGGCGAAACCCCGACCAGGACCCGCACCTCGACGCGAACCCGAGCCGCAACCAGCACGCGGACGCGGACCGCGACGCGGACTCGAACGCGAGCGACCCCGGCGGCGCGTACGCCAACGAGAACGGCGACCGCCGGCAGCGGCAGCGGTGAGTGCTGCGCCGTCAACGACTCGCCCGGATGCAACCAATCCGCTTGTCAGGCCTGCGTTTGCAGCCTGGACGAAGACTGCTGCGATTCGGATTTCGGTTGGGACGGATTCTGCTTCGAGACTGCCGTATTCGATTGCGAAGACGAGTGCGCCTGCAATCCGGAACCGAATGACTGTTGTGCTCCCCAGTTCGAACCGGGCTGCGCCGCCGATGCTTGCGAATCTTGTGTATGCGGTCTCGATTCGGACTGCTGCGATCCGGACTACCTTTGGGACGGTTTTTGTGTCGATCTGGCCGCCGACGAATGCAACGGCCAATGCCAGTGTAGCGGTGGCCCGGTCACCGCTACCCCGACCCGGACGAGAACCGCTAGCCGGACGCCCACCCGCACACGTACCCCGTCGCACAGCGCGACCCCTTCTCACACCCGCGCTCCAACCGTCACCGCCACCTCGACCAGAACGCCCACGCCAACCCCTACCGCGACGATGCCGATTCCTCCACGCGTAGAACGAATCGACCTCGTGCAAGCGGTCGCCATGCCGGCCGCCGAGCACCAACCCTACCTCGTAGCCGGCAAGTCGACCTATGTACGCGTCTTCGTGCGCAATCTGTCCCCGGCGCCGCTCGAGACCACCGCCCAACTGCACGGCAACCGCGCCGGCCAAACGCTGCCCGGAAGCCCGCGCTCTGCAGAGCGCCGGACCATTCGGCTCGACCCGGGGCCGATCCTCGACGAAGGCGAGCTCGACCGAACTTTCAACTTCGCTCTCCCCCCGAGCTGGACCGCCGCCGGACGCGTCGACCTTCGGGTCGAGCTACTACCCGCGCAGACCTCGAACAGCAACGCGGACACTCTCGAGCTGAATTTCCAGA
>JANQHZ010000656.1 GCA_028282445.1 Candidatus Binatia bacterium
GCGCCGATGGGCACGCCGACGTCGACCTCCGAGATACAGAACCATCCCCGGTCTTCGCGCATCCAACGGTAGTCGCAGGCCAACGCCAGGAAGGCGCCGGCGGCAAACGCGTGCCCGTTGATCGCGGCAACGGTGGGGATCGGAGCGACGACCAGGCGCCCCATGATCTGACCCATGCGCTCGCCGAATTGGGCCATCGCATCGCCTTTCAGGCCCATCACGACTTCGACATTGAGACCGTTACAGAAGAATTTCCCATCGCCGGTAAGAACCAGCGCGGCGTCGTCGTCACAATCCGAGAAAACGGTGTCCAGGACCTCGAGCATTCGAACCTGCCAAGCTGGATCGATCACATTCGGCCCGTTGTTCATGGTTGCAATGTGAACGCTTCCCCGTCGTTCGAGATCAATCATTCGATATGCTCCTCTCGTATACGTTCACGAGAATCCGGGCCGCGCCGCCGGTCATCACCCGCCGAAGCGGTAGCTGATCTCGGCGCCGTATGTGAGGGGCGCGTTGTACGTCCTCAGCACATGGCCGAAGGTCGTAGCGAGCGGCTGCGCGTTCGAGAAGTACTCCTCGTCGGTCAAGTTCTTCCCCCACAAGGCGACGATCGCCCGATCGTCCATGAACGAATAGGCCAGCCGCGCGTTCAGCAGGTTGTAGCCGCGCTGGCGCGCCTCGCGCAGCTCCGGGCCGGCGTAGTGCTCGTCACTTTGGTAGTACCACTGCAGTCGAGGCGTCAGCAGGCCGGACAGCATGGGCCACTCGCCGAGCTCGATCGGGAGCGAGAACTGAACGGCGAGGTTGGTCTGGAGCTCCGGCGTATTGTTGAAGCTCTCGCCGCTACGATCTACGGGCTCGTTTGCGATGAGATCGCTCACCGAGTCGAACTCGTCGAACTCCGTGTCGATATAGCCGACCGAGCCGGTCAGCAGCAGGCCTGGAAGCGGCATTGCCTTCACCTCCAACTCGACACCCCGGCCCGTCGCATCCGCGGCATTCCGGATCGGCTGGGTCAGGTTCCCTTCACTGTTGAGCTCGGTGGTGAGGACTTGGACGTTCTTGTAGTCGTAATGGAAAAGAGCGAGATTCAGGCTCAGCCGATCGTCGAACGCCAGCGATTTCACCCCGACCTCGAAGGAGTCGAGATCCTCCGGGTCGAACGGCTGGAGCTCCTGCCCCGACTCATCCTGATTTGGGGCGGTATTGAATCCGCCTCCGCGAAATCCGCGGGCGTAGGTGAAGTAGGTCATCAAGTGATCGACGGGGGCGTCACCCAGCCAGTCCTCTGGTGCCTTCAGCGCAATGCTGGCCATCGGAGTCCAGGAATCGAACACCTCGCGCGCGGGGACCGCGGGGTCTGGAGGTTCTTCTTCCGGAAAGAGTGTCTGGCCGCCGAGCTCGACCCCCTTCTTTTCCTGGGTGTAACGCACCCCCGCCGTCAGGCTCAACCAAGCGGTCACGTCGCCCGTCATCTGAGTAAACAGCGCCCAATCCCAGTTGTCGGTCTCCGTATCGGTGACGCCGCCCTGCCGTACGAGACCGGCGAAATCGAAATTGGTGCCTTGTGGGAGGCGGTTCTTTTCCCAGAAGCCGAAAGCGCCGACGATGAACTTCAGCCGATCCTGGAAGGCGACGCCGCCGAGCTGAAGCTCCTGCATGTAGTTGTCGCCCGATGACTTGTCTCCGTTTTCGGGTTCCGGTCCGATTGCGGCAATCTGAACGACCGGCAGCTCGGTGCCATCGATATCGGCTCGATATCGCAGGCTACCGCCGCGCCAACTCGTGATCGACTTGACGTAGA
>JANQHZ010000663.1 GCA_028282445.1 Candidatus Binatia bacterium
GAACGCCGCCTCGGCGAGCGAGGCGTGCATGCGAACGCTCTCCACCCCGGCGTCATCGCGACCGACCTATCGCGCCACCTGGTGCCGGAGGATCTCGAGTTCCTCCAGAGCCGAAACCCCGGCGGCGAGCTGCGTTTCAAGTCGGTAGAGGCCGGCGCCGCCACCTCGGTGTACACCGCCACCGCTCCGGAGCTCGAGGGCGTCGGCGCAAAGTACCTCGAGGACTGCGGAGTTGCGGAGGTCAACGACGCCGAGAACGCGACCGACGGAGTTCGCTCGTACGCCATCGATCCCGATGCCGCCGCGCAGCTGTGGTCGGTGTCCGAGGAGATGGTCGGAGAGAGCTCCTCGATCTAGAGATCCGCGGCGCTCGTCGCGGCTGCGGCGATTCGGCCCGCGGCCGACAACAGTTGAGCAGTCCGTTGAAAACGTAGGGCGAAGGCGAAAATGAAGTACAGGCTACTGGGAAGAACCGGCGTACGCGTCAGCGAGCTCTGTCTTGGGACGATGATGTTCGGCGCAAAGACCAGCCGCGACGATTCGGTCCGGATCATCGACCACGCGCTCGACGCCGGCGTCAACTTCATCGACACCGCCGACGTATACGCCGGCAACGAGAGCGAACGAATCGTCGGCGAGGCCCTGTCGGCCAACGGAAAACGGCAGCGCACCATTTTGGCTACCAAGTTCTACTTTCCGCAGAGCGACGACGTGAACGACCTGGGACTGAGCCGGCGCCATGTCATCGAGGCCTGCGACGCTTCGCTGCGTCGGCTGAACACCGACTGGATCGACCTCTACCAACTTCACCGCTGCAACCCGGACGTCCCGATCGACGAGACTCTACGCGCCCTCGACGACCTCATCCGAGCCGGCAAGATCCGCTACATCGGCTCCAGCATGTTCCCGAGCTGGCAAACGGTCGAGTCCCTTTGGGTCGCCAAAGAACTGGGGCTGAATCGCTTCGTCAGCGAGCAACCGGCCTACAACATGCTCGACCGCACGGTCGAACGGGAAGTCATCCCGGCAGCGCAATCGTTCGGACTGGCAATTCTCCCCTGGGGCCCGCTGTGCGGCGGGCTGCTGAGCGGGAAGTACGACCGCGAGAAGGGCGACCCCGAGGGGCGCTGGCAAGGCGGCAAAGACAACTTCAACCGTGAAGCCACCGATACCGCCTGGAACATCATCGATCTGCTACGCACGATCGCACGGGAGAAGGAGTGCTCGGTGTCCCAGGTGGCGCTCGCCTGGTGCGCCGCGCAACCGGGCGTCACCGCGCCGATCATCGGCCCACGCACCTTCGAGCAGGCGCACGACAACCTGGGCTCGGTCGACGTGAAGCTCGAGCCTGCCGACTTCGATCGCGTCGACGCCTTGGCGCCGCCGCGCAGCGCAGTCGTCCGCTACTACGACGAAGCTCTCGGCATCGACTTCGGCACCCATACGCAACGCAGCGTGGTCTGAGGGGTACAAAGCCATGACGCGGGTCACGATTGTCGCCGTGTGTCTCGCGACGTTAGTCGCCGGCACCTGGGCCAGCTTTCGCTACTGGATCAATCCGGGCGTCGTGCACGAGATCCGGACCAACCCAAACGGCGAACAAGCACGCAAGGTCATGCTGCTCACCCTGCCCTCGGGCAAAGCGATTCCCGTAAACTACCTGCGGGAGGGAGCCACGGTATACGCGGCTGCCGATTTCCCGTGGTGGCGCGAGCTCGAAGGCGATGGCGGCCGCGGCAGCGTCTTGATCCGCGGCCAAACGTACCATGGACACATCCGCGCGGTACTCGACGATCCGCAGAGGCGCGAAGAGGTATTCGCCAAGCTCCGCCCCTCCGCGCCGCTCTTTTTCGGAACGATGATCGAGATACGACTCGAGCGTTAGAGGTCAGGCGGACCCAACGGCGCGGGCGCCGAACGCGCAGAGTAGCTCTTGTCGAGCTTGTACTTCGTCGTGCCACCGAACTCGCCGCAGAAGGTTCTCGAGCCGAGCTCGACGATCCAGTAGACGACCTCCGGATTGCCGGCGAGCGAGTGGCCGAGCCCGGCCCCCTTGCCC
>JANQHZ010000674.1 GCA_028282445.1 Candidatus Binatia bacterium
GGCTCAACCGCTGTTCGCTGCCGCGTTGCAGCGCGTCGATCTGATCTGCGCTCAGTCCGAAGAGGACGCCGATCGATTTTGCGAGCTCGGCGCTCCGCGCTCGCGGGTTCGCGTTACCGGCAATCTGAAGGCGGCGCGTAGCGCGGATGCGCTGCGGTCGCCGCCGCTCGATCTCGGCGATCGCCCGCTGCTGGTCGCTGCGAGCACGCAGCCCGGCGAGGAGGCGCTCGTCCTCGACGCGTGCGCCGGCCTTTGGCCGGACGTCCCGCAGGCGCTTCTGCTTTTGGCGCCTCGGCGCCCGGAGAGGTTCGGCGAGGTGGCGGAGATGTTGGAGCGGCGAGGGGTGCCCTACCAGCGCCGATCTGCTAGCGAGTCTGCCGTGCTTCCCGGAACTGCAGTCCTACTGCTCGATACGCTCGGCGAGTTGGCCGATTTTCTACCCGGTGCGCGCGCAGCCTTCGTCGGCGGCACGATCGCACCGATCGGCGGCCACAACGTGCTCGAGCCCGCGACGGCTGGGGTACCGGTGGCGTTCGGCCCACACGTCGAGAATGTGCGCCACGCGGCCCAGGCGCTGGGTCGCAGCGAGGGGGCGGTGGAGGTCTTGGACGCCGGGTCGCTGAGGGCACACTGGGTCGACATGCTGCGCGATCGAGACGCCGCGCGGGCGATGGGCGATCGAGCCCGTCTAGTCGCGGACGACCTGGCCGGCTCGATCGGTGCGACGGTGGCGGCGATCGAGCCGCACCTCGCGGCGGAGCCGGGGGGTGCCTCGTGAGCGCGGCGAGCTTCGTCCGCGACCGCGCCTGGAAACGCAGCGACCCTGTGGCGCGGCTCTCGATGCTGGTTCTGCTGCCGCTCAGTTGGTTGTTTCGCGCCTTGGTCGGGCTGCGCAACTTCGCGTACTGGAGTCGGCTCGCTCCTGTCCGACGCGCTTCGATTCCGGTCGTGAGCGTGGGGAATCTGACGGTCGGTGGCACCGGAAAGACTCCCGTCGCACTTTGGCTCGGGCGCGAGCTCGAAGCGCGCGGAGTACGTGTCGGTTTGGTCTCGCGCGGCTACGGGGGCTCGGCAAGCGGAGTCACCGTGGTGTCCAAGGGAGACGGCCTGTTGGCGGGTCCGGATGTAGTCGGAGACGAGCCGGCGATGCTGGCGCGCGGATTCTCGGGGGTGGTGGTGACGGCGGCGCGGCGGATCGACGGCGTCAACCAGGCCGCTGACCTCGGTTGCGAGTTGGCGATTCTCGACGACGGCTTTCAGCACCGCGCGCTCGCGCGCGATTTCGACATCGTGGTCTTCGACGGGACGCGCGGATCGATGTTGCCCGCCGGGCCGTTGCGCGAAGGCCGTCGCGCGCTCAAGCGTGCCGACGCCGTGATTCTGACTCCCGCGGCCGACGCTGCAGCCGCGGCGCAGATCGCCCAGCCGACCTTCCGCATGACCAACGAGCTCATCTCTTTGATCGAATCCGTGCAGGGTGAGTGGCACGAGCGGCCGTGCGGCCATCTCGCCGGAAAACGGGTGGTGACCGTGACCGGGATCGCCAACCCGGAACGTTTCTACGAAGTCATCAGTCATTGGGATGCCGAGGTCGTCGAAGCCTTCGAGTTCGCCGATCACCACGTCTACACCCGCGAGGACTGGCAGGAGATTTCGCGACGCAGCCAGGATTGCGACCTGCTGGTGACGACCGAGAAAGACTTGGTCAAGCTCGATGCGTTTCCTTTCGCGCGCGGTATGATGATGGCATTGCGGGTGCGCCCGCGGGTCGAGGACGGCGAACGTCTGATCGCGATGATCGAGGCGCAAACCGTTTTGCGCGGCGTTGCAAGTGACGACGCGCTCGGGTACGGATTGGCGCGAGAGGAGAGCGGGAATGTCGATCAGTGAGGAGTTGCTGGAGATCCTGGCCTGCCCGAAGTGCAAGGGGGAAGTCGTTGTGAGCGAGGCCACCGACTCCCTGACGTGTGCGGCTTGTGCGCTCCGCTACCCGATCAAGGACGATATCCCGGTCATGTTGATCGACGAGGCCGCGAGTCTCGGCTGAACCGGCCGGCGGCGTGGCCGCGCCTGCCGCTAGCGACTCGCTCGCAGGAGGTCACGGTTGCGAGACCCCTTCGAGACCCATCGGCGCGGTCTTTCGCGCTTTCTAGTTCGCGAGGACGTAACGGCAGAGGTGCTGCCGCTACTGCAGTCCTGGTCCGACGGATCCCTTCCGCCGGGGCGTCCGCTTCCGGGCGGGCGCGGCGGGGTGGGTTTGTACGCTGGCGAGTCGATCGCGAACGTCGTGCTGCGTCCCGGTCGTCGCGGCGGTTTGGTCGCGAAGTTCAACCGAGACATCTACTTCGGCTTCCGCCCGCGGCCGTTCTTGGAGGTGCGTCACACCGAGATCCTGCGTCAGCGAGGCGTGCCGACTGTGGAGATGCTGGGGGGTGGGATTCGCTGGGTCGCGCCCGGGGCCTACCGCTCGGCGGTGGCGAGCGCGTACGCCGCTGGCGCGGCCAACCTCTGGGAGTATCTGCGCGCTGCCGCGGTCGGCGAGCGCGCCGCCGTATGCGAGGTGGTGGCGCGCGCAACCCGACTCCTGCACGACGCGGGCGGCGTGCACCCGGATCTCAATCTCGCAAACTATCTCGTGCGGCGTCGCCAGGGGGAAATCGAGGCATTGATCATCGATTGCGACAAGGTGGTCCTCCGCGAAGTCGACGCACGCGATCGCCAGGCGGCGTTCCGGCGTCTGTGCCGGTCGATTCGTCGGCTCGACCCCGAGTCGGCGGTGCTCACCTTCGAGTGTATCGAAGCCCTGCAGACGATCGGCGAGCCGGGCTGATGCCGACCCAGGCGTCGCCGATGTCGTTTTGAGGTCGTCCGCGGTGCCGGACCAGCGGATTCTCATCGTGCGCCTCGGTGCGATCGGCGACGTCCTGCGCGTCTTGCCGGCGCTGCGCCGCTTGCGCGTCGACCGGCCCGACGCCGAGATCGGCTGGGCCATCGAGCACTGGACCTATCCGGTGGTGGCCGGAAATCCCAACGTCGACCGCTTTCACGTCCTCGACCGCGCTTCGATGGGTTCGGGCCGCCTGCGCTCGCCGATCGAGATCGCGCGCTTCGTTCGCGAGCTGCGTTCGTACGACTATGACGTCGCAGTCGACCTGCACGCCCGCCTCAAGAGTGGGGTGATCTCCTTAGCCTGCGGCGCCGCGCAACGGATCGGATACTCGCGCCAGGATTCGAGTGAGGCCAACCACCTTTTTTCCAACCGGAGGGTCTGCCTTCCCGACCGCTACGAGAACCGTGTGCAACGCTTCCTGCATGCGTTCGAAGAATTGGGAGCGAGGCCGGAGGTGGTGCCGGGCGACTTCGGTGTTGCGATCGATCCAGAGCTGCGCGAGCGGGCCGAAAGCTGGCACCGCGACGCCGGTGAACCAACGCTCGCAATCTATCCCGGCAGTGCCGCCAAGCACGCCGATCTGAAGCGCTGGCCGGCGGATCGCTGGGTGGGGCTGTTGCGCCGGCTGGTCGCACAGGGGCTCAGCGCGGCGGCGTTTTGGGGCCCCGGCGAGCGTGACCTCGCCGGTGGTATTGCCGATGCGGTCGGTTCCGGGTGCGTCCTGGCGCCGCGGACGACTCTGCCCGAGATGATGGCGCTGCTCGGTCGCTGCCGGCTGTTCATCGGTTCGAATACGGCCGCGATGCACATGGCGTGGCTGCAGCAGGTCCCCACCGTCTTCTTCGCCGGGCCGGCACTGCCGCGTACCGATGCTCCCTTTGGCGGGGTACCGCACCGGGCCCTGTGGGCATCCGGCCCGTACCATGCCAATCCGAAACGGCGAGATCGCGCCGGTTGTGTGCGCGAGGTGTCGGTCGACGAGGCACAGGCCGCGGTGCTCGATCTGCTGGCGAGTCGATGAAAAACGCGGTACGCGCTACGGATGGTCTCACCGGTCGACTCGGGAATCGCACGCTTTCGATGGTGACCGGGGTGAAATGCGCCCGCCGGTCGATCGCCCTCGCGCGTGACATCGAGGTAGCCCATGACCGTGCTTTGGCTGCCTGGTACCACGGGGCTGGTTGCGATGCACCCGGCGATGGTGAGTTGGCCGAGGTCTTGGTCGCCCACCATCGCTGCAACTTCGAGCTGTGGGGGTTGGAGGACGACGCGCGCCGATCCGATGCCGGCGATGCGTTCGTCGTAGCCGCGAAACGTTCGATCGATACGGTCAACCAGCGACGCAACGATCTGGTTGAAACTATGGATGATCTGATCTTGCGAGAGTTCGCCGAGGTCGATCGTTCGCGGGCGCGGCTCCACTCGGAAACCGCCGGACTGATGATCGACCGCTTGTCGATCTTGTCGTTGAAGATCCGGAACTTCGGGGTTGCTGCCGCCCACGCCGGGGACTGCGCTCTTTCGCGCGATTGCACGCGTACGGTCGCCGTGCTCGAGACCCAGCGCAGCGATCTGGCCGATTGTCTGCGCGAGTTGCTCGACGACTTTGCCGCCGGACGTCGCCACTTCAAATCATATCGGCAATTCAAGGCTTACAACGATCCGCGTCTGAGCAACGCAATGGCGCCGGGTGAAAAGGGGGGCTGAGGAGGTGGGAGGATCCGTGCGAAGCCGTGTCGTATTGCCGGAGAGTTGGATCAAGCGCTTTGGCTCCTGTCGCGTGCTGGTCGCGGGCGACATGATGCTCGACCAGTTCGTCTGGGGCGAGGTCGAGCGAATCTCGCCCGAAGCTCCGGTGCCCGTCGTGCGAGTGACCGACGAGAGCTTTCGTTTGGGCGGAGCTGCCAACGTAGTCAGCAACGTGCGCTCTCTCGGCGGCAGAGTCTCGGCGTGCGGCGCCATCGGTGCCGACAGTGCCGGACGCGAGTTGATGCGCATGCTGATCGACTTGGAGGTCGACGTCGCGGGAATCTTTCGCGCCCGCAACGAGCGTACGATCCGCAAGACTCGAATTCTGGCGCAGCAGCAACAGATGGTCCGCCTCGATCGCGAACGCACCGACGGTGCTCTCAGCCGGGCCGCCGCGATGGCGCGCGCTCACGTTCTGGCGCGTGTTCACGAAGCTGACGTGGTGGTGCTGTCGGACTACGGCAAAGGCTTCATCAACGCCGGGTTTCTCGAAGATTTGGCGCAGGCGCGGGCTCGGCGTCCCTTCCGCCTCATCATCGACCCGAAGGACGCGAATTTCGCTTACTACCGCGGCGCCAGTCTGGTGACGCCGAACCGCGACGAGGCGAGCCGAGCTTCGGGCATCGATATCCGTGACGATCGCTCGCTCGGGCGAGCCGGACGGGCGCTCGTCGCGGCTTGGGGTGCCGAGGCGGTGCTCATCACGCGTGGCGAGCAGGGCATGAGCCTGTTCGTCGAGGGGGGTGAAACCCGGCACTTCCCCACCGTGGCGCGACATGTCTTCGACGTCACGGGCGCCGGGGATACGGTGCTGGCGACGTGTGCGCTCGCGATCGGCGCCGGCGCCGACCTTCCGACCGCGGCGGTTCTCGCCAACCACGCGGCCGGTTTGGTGGTCGGCGAAGTCGGCACGGCGACGGTCACGGCGTCGCAGCTGCGCGCGGATTTGCGCAGCCGCGGTGCGGACAGGTAGGGGAGTGCGATGCGCAGTATGACGGGATTTGGGCAAGCCGTGCGGGAGGTCGAGGGCGTGCGTCTCGCGGTCGAAGTGCGCGGTGTCAACCACCGCTTCCTCGACATTCGACTCGCGCTGCCGCGCGACTGCCAGAGCTGGGAAACCGAGTTGCGTCGCATCGTTGCCGACAGCGTCGAGCGCGGCAAGGTCGACGTGACGGTCAGTCGAGTCGGCTCGCCGCACAGCACGCGGGTGGTCGAAGTCGACGACCAGCTCGCCGGCAGGGTTCTCGACGGTTGGCGACAGCTGCAGAAGAAGCTCGGGCTGCCGGGCGAGATCGATATCGGATTCCTGCAGTCGCGCGGCGACTTCGTGCGCTTGATCGAGCAGCCGCGTGGCGACGATGACGACGATCTACCACGCGTCAAGCAAATGCTCGAGAAAGCCATGCGCGGCTTCGACCGCGCCCGTGCCCGGGAGGGCGCCGCCCTGCAACGTGATATGAGGGGACGCCGCGATCGCTTGGTGGAGATCGAGAAGGCTCTTCGCCGGCGCTGTGACGAGATGGTGCCCGAGCTCGCCGAACGCCTGCGCACGCGCTTGCGCAAGCTGCTCGATGCCGATCGAGTCGACGAGTCTCGCCTCTTGCAGGAGACGGCGGTGCTTGCCGAGCGCTCCGACGTGCACGAGGAGTTGGTACGCCTGTCGAGCCATCTCAAGAGGCTGGCGACCCTTTTGCGCCAGAAGGGGTCGGTCGGGAAGCCGATCGACTTTCTTCTCCAGGAAATTCATCGTGAGCTCAATACGATCGCCTCCAAGAGCTCCGACGTGGAAGTGACGCGCCTCACCCTCGAGGCCCGCGCCGAAGTAGAGAAACTGCGCGAGCAGACCCAGAACGTCGAGTAGTGCGAGGCCGCGATCGGCGGCCGGGAACGGCGCGCCGCGGCGCGGAATCCGCCTCGACTCGTCGAACGGGCGGCCCGGTGGGTGCCCTTGGGGCGGACCCCGATCGGGCTTATGATGGGGGGCATGCTGGTTACGATCTCGGGAGTGCCCGGAAGCGGTAAGACGACGGTGGCGAAGCTTCTCGCGAAGCGGCTCGATCTTCCCCATGTATACGCCGGCGATCTCTATCGCCGCGAGGCAAAGCGACGCGGACTGTCGCTCGAGGCGTTCAATCGGGAATGTGAGAAAGATCACTCGATCGACCGCAAGCTCGACGACGATATGGCGGCGAGGGCACGCCAGGGGCATTGCATCCTCGAGGGGCGACTGGCCGGGTACCTGGCCGCCGAGGGCGAGCTCGACGCCCTCAAAGTCTGGTTGACCGCCAGCGACGAGGTGCGCGCGCGCCGGGTCGCGCAACGCGAGAGCGGAGATTGGCGCGAGCTGGAGAAAGAGAACCGCGCTCGTCACGCTTCCGACGTCCGTCGGTACAAGGAGATCTACGGCTTCGATCTGGGCGACACCGCGGTCTACGACCTCGTCCTGAGCTCGGACGACCGCACGCCCGAGGGCTTGGTCGGGGAGTTGCTCGAGCACGTCCGCCGCAGATTCGGGCCCGGTGGCGAGCCGTGAACGACAATCTCCGCAGCCTGGTCGACAAGGTCGTCGAGTATCACCCCGGGGCGGACCGCGATCTGATCGAACGGGCCTACGATTTTTCCGAGGAGATGCACCGCGGCCAGCGCCGGCGATCCGGCGATCCGTACTTCGTGCATCCCGTCGGCGTCGCCAACCTGATCGCCGACCTGAAATTAGACGTGGCGAGTATCTGTGCAGGCCTGCTGCACGATGTCGTCGAGGATACGCTGGCTTCGATCGAGGTGGTCGAGCGCCGGTTCGGTGAGGAGATCGCCTCGCTGGTCGACGGCGTCACCAAGATTTCCCAGGTCAACTTTACCAGCCGCGAGGAGAAACAGGCTGAGAACTTTCGCAAGATGATCCTCGCGATGGCGCGTGACATCCGTGTGATCTTGATCAAGCTCGCCGATCGCACGGACAACATGCGTACCCTCGGCCATCTCAAGCCCGACCGGCAACGCGACATCGCCCAGGAAACCCTCGACGTCTATGCGCCGATCGCACATAGGCTAGGGGTCTACTGGATCAAGAACGATCTCGAAGACAACGCCCTGCGCTTCCAACGACCGGAGGTGTACTACCAGCTCAAGCGCAATATCGCGAAGAAGCGTACCGAGCGTCAGCGTTACATCGACGAGTTCATCACTCTGGTGTCGGACAAGCTGAGCGCGTCGGGGATCGCCGCGGAAGTGATGGGCCGGCCCAAGCATTTCTACTCGATCTACAGCAAGATGCAGCGCTACGACCTGCTCTACGACCAGATCTACGACCTGGTCGGCTTCCGCGTCGTGGTCGACAGCGTGACCGACTGCTACGCCGCGCTCGGAGTCGTCCACGCCAATTGGAAGCCGGTGCCGGGGCGATTCAAGGACTATATCGCCCTGCCCAAGAACAACCTCTATCAGTCGCTCCACACGACCGTGATCGGTGCACAAGGCGAGCGCGTCGAGGTGCAGATCCGCACCCATGAGATGCACCGCGTCTCCGAGTACGGGATCGCGGCGCACTGGAGCTACAAAGAGGGGGAATCGACCGGCCAAAAGGAGGCCCAACAGTTTGCCTGGCTGCGCCAACTGTTGGAGTGGCAGCAGAACCTTTCCGATCCGCGAGAGTTCCTCGGTTCGATCAAGGAGGACCTGTTCAGCGACGAGGTCTTCGTGTTCACCCCGGCCGGCGACGTTCTCAACTTTCCGGAAGGCGCTTCGGTAATCGACTTCGCCTACCGCATCCACTCCGAGGTCGGCCAGCACTGCGCCGGCGCGCGCGTCAACGGGCGACTCGTGCCGCTCGGCTACGAGCTCAACAACGGCGATACGGTCGAGATCGTCACCACCGCGAGCCAGACCCCGAGCAAGGATTGGCTCAACATGGTGAAAACCAGCCGCGCCAAGACGCGGGTGCGGGCCTGGTTGAAGTACCTCGAGCGCAGTCGATCGCTCGCCGTGGGCAGCGATTTGCTCGAACGCGACCTCCGCAAGCACCGGTTGGATTTGAAGCGGTTGCGCAAGAACGGACGTCTCGCCGAGGTCGCCGGCGGATTCGGTCTCAAAGGTGACGAGGCGCTCATCGCCAACGTCGGCTACGGCAAGATCACCACCGGCCAGGTGCTGGGGAAGTTGTTGCCCGCGGGCGCGATGGCGCCCGGCGCGGAATCCGAAGAGGG
>JANQHZ010000775.1 GCA_028282445.1 Candidatus Binatia bacterium
ACCGGGCCTGTGCACGATCGACGAGCCGATCGAGATCGACGCGGGCGCCTGCACGCTCAACTTCGGCTTCCGGTCGGTACGATTGACCGAAGTGATGACGGTCGGATCCGGCGTGGTCACGATCGAGGCCGGCAACTTCGAGATCGTCACCGGCCGCGGAGATTCCGGGCTGATCGACGCTCGAGGGGGCGATGACGCGGCGGGTGGCGTCGTCAACATCCGCACCGTATTCAACTTCCAGGCAAACGGGACCGGACGTGCGATCGACTTATCGGGCCGGGGAGCCGGCGGTGTCCTGGAGATCATATCGGTCGGATCCGTCGGTTTCGAAACGCGCATCAACGGCAACGGCGACAGTATTTTTGCAACCGGCGGTTCGATTTCGATCGACAGCAGCGAGAGCGTTACCTTCGGCAACGACGCAGACATTTCCGTCACCGGCGGCTCCGACTCGGCAGGCGGGGGCGAGGTGTCCATCGTGGCGCGCGGCGATATCATGCTGCGCGCCGAGATCGATGCCTCCGGCGCCGACGGCGGCGCCATCGATGTCATTGCCGGGCGCAGCGCGATCGTCGCCGATCTCGTAAGCAACGCGACCGGCGATGCGGGCTCGGGTGGGTGCATCTCGGTCGAATCAGGCAGCGGCGTCGACATCATCGGCGATATCGAGGCCAATGGTTCCACCGGTGAGTTTCAGTCCGGCGGCTGCGGTGGCGTACTGTGCTTCGACGCCGACTTCGGCGACGTCGATCTCGGCATCAACAGCTCGATCGAAGCCACCGGCGCCCGCCCCGACGGCGGCGGTGGCCTACTTTCGTTCTTGGTCGGTGGCACCTGGACCGCACTCGGGCCGATAAACATCAGCGGTCCGACCGGGGAAACGTGCGGCGGCGACCTGTGTGTCGAAGCCGGCGTCGACATCACGACCTCGGCGGGCGGAACGGTCAACGCCAGCGGCGGCGATAGCGGGGGGGAGGTCGACCTCAGCGCGGGGCGCAACATCAACGTCTTCGGGGATCTCGACGTCCGCTCACGCCAACGCGGCGGCTCAGGAGGACTGGTCGCGGTCGAATCGGGCCGTCGGGGCTCCGGCGACGGCGATGTCCTGATCGGCGGCGATGTCGACGCGCGTACGGCGGCCGGTTGCTCACCCGACAACGGCTGCGGCGAAGGCGGAACGATCGACCTGGTCGGCTGCAACGTGACCATCAATAACGGCTCTGACCTACTCGTGACCGGACCGTTCGGCGGAGACAACCAGATCACCGCGCGCCGGGAGGTTCGTATCCAGGGCAACCTCGACGCCACCCAGACCATAGGGGACGGGGACGACGGCTCGAACGACGTCAGCCACATCGAGAACCAGCCAATCATCGTAACCGGCGACATCGAACCGGCCCTCGGCGTCAGCGACCGCGTCGCCTGCACCGGCGAAGCGAGCGACTCGCTGTTTTGCTTTCAGCCCTGCGTCGCCTGCGGCGACGGCAACGTCGAGTACCCGGAAGTCTGCGACCCAGGACCGGACGCGAGCGATACCTGCGGCGAATGTTCACAGCTCTGCGAGTTGTTCCCGCCCTCCGGCTGCGGCGACGATCAGATCTGTACCGAGGATTCGTGCGACCCGCTGATCGGATGTATCAGCCTTGCCATCCCGTCGTTCTGCGTCGAACCGCCGACACCGACACCGACGGTCACCGGCACTCCGCCGACCTCGACACCGACGCCCAGCACAACACCCACCATCACCCCGACCGCGACCCCAAGCCAAACACCGACCGATACCGCGACACCGACACAGACCCCTACCTCCACCCCCAGCCAGACCGCGACGCCATCGAACACGCCCACACCGACGGCGACCCCGATCGCCACCGACACGCCGCTCCGTCCGGCATGTCCAGGCGACTGCGACAACAACGGTTCGGTGGGCATCAACGAGCTGGTGACCGCAGTGAACATCAACCTGGGGAGCCTTCCGGTCGCGTCGTGCGAGGCCGCCGACTTGAACGACGACGGGCAAGTCGCAGTCAACGAGCTGATCTCGGCGGTTCGCGCCAACCTCGACGGTTGTTGAGCCAATCGGCATGTGAGAGAGAACGCCATGGCACGCACTCCTTCGACCATGCTCGAGCTGGGTACCCCAGCGCCGGATTTCTCTCTGCCAGACACCGCAGGAGGGCGCGTCGACCTGGCTTCGCTGAGCGAGGCGCCGGCGTTGCTCGTCGCTTTCGTATGCAATCACTGTCCCTTCGTCGTTCATATCCGGGAAGAGCTCGCGCGCTTCTCCCTCGAATACGCCGACAAAGGCCTCGCGATGGTTGGGATCAATTCGAACGACGTCGCCAACTACCCGGACGACGCACCCGACCGTATGGCCGAGGAGAAGCGGACCGCCGGCTATGCATTCCCCTACCTGTTCGACGAAACCCAGGAAGTCGCAAAGGCCTACCGGGCGGCGTGCACACCGGACTTCTTTCTGTTCGACGCCGACCGCAGGCTGGTCTACCGCGGCCAGTTCGACGACAGTCGCCCCGACAACGGCAAGCCGGTCACCGGAGCGGACCTGCGCGCGGCCTGCGACGCCGTTCTCAGCGGTTCGTCGGTACCGACCGACCAGAAACCGAGTATCGGATGCAACATCAAGTGGAAGGCGGGCAACGCCCCGGACTACTCGGGGTGACGCCGGCGAGCGCGACGTGAGATTCCTCCTCACCAACGATGACGGAATCGACGCACCCGGACTCGCCGCTCTGGAAGTCGCCGTCACCGAGCTGGGTGCGTACGGAACGGTGGCGCCGAGGGACGCCCAGTCCGGCGTGAGCCATCAGATCACCATGTCGGTTCCGCTCCTGCTGGCACAAGCCGGAGAGCGGCGTCACAGCGTCAGCGGCACTCCCGCCGAC
>JANQHZ010000791.1 GCA_028282445.1 Candidatus Binatia bacterium
CAGGCATCGGGTCCTTTGTACCGATGCCGGGTCGACGAGATAGCCGCCGTCACCTTGGCGTCCGAGTCTCGTCAGATCGAATCTGCCGGCCGGTTTGAACTCTCGTGGCAGCACCGATCCAGCCTTCCGCTCAGACCTCGAGCCCCATCTCGGCGAGCTGCTCTTCGGCTTGTGCTGCCCATCCGCGGTTGGCGAGTGGGCTGGCGGGGGAGGGGTGTAGAATGGTTTCGACGCGCCTCGTGTCGTTGGGCAACGCGGCCCCGGCTCGCTTGTGCGCAAAGCCGCCGATGCCAACGATCAGCCCGGGATCGAGAATGTCGACCGTGCGCCGCAACGCTTCATCGCAATGCTCGAAGAGCGCGGTGCGTTCCTCGGCCGCGAGCTTGTCGGGGGTGAGGTTGCGGCCGGACTCCTCCATGAAGACCAGCGGACAGTAGTTCCAAACGAAGAATCTCGTGAAGAAGGCTTCCGGGGTGCCGAATCGGTCGCGCGCCCAGCCCCACAGACGGGCGCCACTCACTTCGCTACGCGGGCAATCGAAGCCCTGGATCGGTCGCTTCGGATGCTCGCGCTTGGGCTTCCGCACGACTCCTTCGATGCCGAGCCAATCGCGGACGAGGGACACTTCCCCGAACGGAACCCCGGTTTGCGCCATTCCGAACGGCCCCGGGTTCATCCCCAGCCAAAGAGCGTCGATTCCGCGCCGTGCGAAGCGGTCGAGATAAGCTTCGGCCGGAGCGCGTGCGTACTCGAGCGGATTGTAGACGTAGGCCACCGGTGAGCCGAACGGTAGCCGGGAGACGGAGCGTGAAAGTGTTCGTGTTACAGTGGTTAGCTTCACAACTTCAACTGGTTTCTTCGCTTAGTGTGGGGCCGGGGTCGCCGAGGCCCCGAACCCTATCGCCGCGTCGGGCCGGGGCCAAGCGGTCGACCCGCGGCAGGGAGTCGCGAGCGTTGGATCGACGCAATCGGTCGTGCTAGCTCGGGGTGAGACGAGAGTGAGCTGACGTGGGCAATCGCGAGCAGAACGCGGTCGATTTTTCGTCGATCGATCCGTCCGAGGGCAGTCTCGAATCGGTCCTGTTGCAGCTGGCCACCGACTTTCTCGACCTGCCGGCCGACCAGCTCGAGCGAGGCGTGACGCGAATCCTCGGTGTCATCGGTGAGTTCTCAGGCGCCGACTGCAGCGGGGTCTCGGAGCTCGTTCACGGTAGCGGCACGATCAAGGAGCTCCACTCCTGGACGCGACCCGGGGGCGTCGAACGAAGCTTAGCCGGCTCGGACATCGATGCGCGCGGCTTGGCCGAGATTTTTGGGGATCTGGACGAACCGATTCTGGTGGCGGACGCGATTGCGGATCGTCGCTTCCCAGTCGGCATCGGGGAGGCCTTTGCCGCGGCCGGCGTTCGCGCTCTTGCCTGGTTCCCCGTGGTGTCGAATCGGGAACGCATCGTCGCAGTCGGCGTTACCGCCGCGGCGCCGGTGGTGTGGAGCGAAGACCTGGTTTCGCTCCTGCAGGTCGCCGGTCGGATGATTGCGAACCTGCGCTCGCGCTCCGCGACCCATGCGAGTCTTCACGAGTCCACTCTGTTGCTGGAGGGCCTCGCAAGATCCATCGATCACCACTTCTTCATGATGGCTGTCGATCCGCCGCGCTTGCTCTACTCCAATGACGGAATCTCGAAGCTCAGCGGCTGGGAGATCGGCGACTTCAGGAAGGATCCGGAGCGTTTGATGGACGTGGTATTGCCGGAGTATCGCCGGCCGTTGCTCGAACTGTTCGAGCGTGGAGCTTCCCAGCGCGCCGAGTTCGAATACCAGGTTCGCGCCGCCGACGGCGGCACCCGCTGGATGCGCACAAAGGTGTTTCCCGGCACGGACGAAAAGGGGCTCGGCGCACACCTGGCCGGGCTGACCGAAGACATCACCGAGCGCGTCGTCTTGAGCGAACGCGAGAATCGGCTCGATGCATTGGAGTCGATTCTCAGCCGTACCTCGGCGCGATTCGTCCACGCCGGACACGGCGCGATGGACGATGCGATTG
>JANQHZ010000792.1 GCA_028282445.1 Candidatus Binatia bacterium
CGCGGTCGGGATCGGCTACCCGCCATCCCTGCTCTTCCTGGTCGCTTTCGTCTTCTTGCTCTTCATCGTCCTGCACTACTCCCTGGTTCTGTCGTCGCACCGTGATTCGATCCGAAGACTCGCACAGACGGTCGCGATGTTGGAGCAGGAGCTGCGCGAGCAAAAGAACCGCGAGTAACGTCCTTTGCCAAGCCCCGGGCACCCCACCCGCTTTGCCAACCCGCGAACGTTCTGGCTACGTTGGTAGGCTCCATGGGTAGAGCTAGTCGCCAAAAGAAAGTCCGAGAAGATGCTCCGTCGCCGCGCGCGGGTGACAGGCCGCCGCCCCTTCCCTTAAAGCGCGTGGCTTTGGCCGGCGACGCGCCCGAGTTGTGGCTCAGTGTCGTAGGGGTGATGGCGATCGTAACTCTGGCGATCGTCTCATACGCGCCGTGCCTGCACGGCGAGTTCATCTTCGACGACAACAACGCGATCGTGCAGAGCTTGTTGGTACGCGACATCTGGCCACTGTCGCGATTCTTGACCTTCAGCAATCGCCCGATCGTCGACTTCTCCTACGCTCTCAACTACGCGCAAAACGGATACGACACCTGGTGGTTCCACTTCACCAACGTTGCGCTGCATGCAGCGAGCGCGGTCGTCCTGTACTTCCTCGCGCTGCGCACACTGCGACTACCGGCATTCGCCACACGATACGCCGACCGAAGTCAGATCATCGCCCTCATCGCCGGGACGATCTTCGCTTGCCACCCGCTCGCCAGCGATACCGTCGCGTACGTAGCGAGCAGGAGCGAGGGGCTGGCCGGCCTCTTCTACCTCACGACGCTGCTTGCCTATTCGATCGCCGTCACGTCCGACAACGCCTCGCGGCGACGGCTGGCGACCTGGACCCTTCCTGTCACCACGGCACTCGCGGTCGGGAGCAAGGAGATCGCTGCGACGATTCCCTTCGCCCTCGCCTTGTATGATTACGCCTTCGTCGCGGAGGGCGACCATCGGAGCACTCGGTCCCGCATCAGCGTGATCGCCTACTCGCTGATCCCGTTGGCTCTCGGGGGAGCCTATGTCACCTTCCGCGTCTTCTTTTCCGGGGTCCACATCACGCCGTACAAACAATCGGCGGGTTTCGGTTTCGATCAGTTCACCCCGGTCCAGTATCTGGCCACCCAGTGTGGCGTCCTGCTGCACTACCTTCGACTCGTCGTCTGGCCGACCGGGCTCAACCTGGATCACGACTGGCCGCTGACCAGATCCCCGTTCGAGCTTCGGACGATCCTGTCTTTTCTCGTGCTCGCAGCCACGGCGTACTTCGCGGCGAGATTCCGCAAGCCGTATCCCTTTGCCTTTTTCGCGGTCTTCTTCTTCCTGCTCGTACTGGCGCCGACATCGTCGATCATGCCGCTCGCCGACCTGGCGGTCGAACGCAGGATGTACATCCCGCTCGCCGGATTCTCGCTGCTCGCGGCCACCTTTGGATGGGACCTTTCGCGAAGGATCACGGGTGACCGCGCGTTCGCGTCCTTGTGCGCGCTCGCGGTGCTGCTGGTGGGAGCACTCACTCTGACGACGAGGGCGCGAGCGACCCTCTGGGGCGATCACCTGTTGATGTACGAGGACACCGTGCGCAAGTCTCCCGGCAGCCCGCGTGTCCGACTCAACCTCGGCGTCATCCACCTCAACGCCGGGCGCCACGACAAAGCCCACGAGGTACTGTTCGAGGCGAAACGCATCTTCGACGAAGGCAAATCCATACACGCCTTCCCCCGCATTGGCGCTTTCATCAACTACAACCTCGGCGCGATCCAGTTCATCCGACAAGAGTACGACGACTCCTTGCGCTACATGAGGGACGCGATCGAGGTCGGCGGACACTACGTCGCGCTTCGCCCGCGTGCCTACTCGGTGATCGCTCACGTCTACATGATCCAAGAGGACTATCCGGCCGCCGAAGAGGCCTTCAAGGAGGCGCTCAAGTTCGACCATGACCACCCCGAGTGGATGCAGGCACTCGCCAATGCACAGATTTCCCAGGGAAAAGCAAAAGAGGCCCGGCAGACCCTGTTTCGCCTCCACCACACGCATCCCGAGCTGAAAGAGTCCGAAAAATCCCAGCTTCTTCTCAAGAACTTGGCCGATCTACAGCGAGAAATCCGCGCGTCGAAAAGAAAGAACCAATGACCGCGGGCCAGCGCGCGACACGAATCGCGTGCGGCCTGGGCCTGCTGGTAACGATCGACGCCGCTCGGACAAGAGCCGGCTGCACGTCGGTCGAGGATCAGGCGCGCTTCCAGCGCGCCGTGCGAGACACACTGGTCTGCGCGGCGAGACGCCTGCGATCTCCCGAGCAAACCGACTGTGTTGCCGCCGTTCCGCCCGCGTGCGGCGTGGTCGAGCTCGACCAGATCGTCGAGCTGGTCGGCGGTATGCCCGCTTCGTTCCCCGCCATGCCCGACCAGGCTCGTTGTCAGGTCGCATCCTATCGCGGCGTACGAAGGTACCTCGCGCGTCGTATCCGGGAGCGCAGGCGCGGAATACGTTCGCAAAGACTCTCGGGACGAGCCATACGGCTGCACAAGCACTGCGCGATTGCCGCGGTCGACACCCCTTCCGGGCCTCTGCCCCGTTTCGGGGGCCGCTGCAGCACCGCCGGGAATGGGCCCGCTGCCGTTCTGCCCACGACCCGCCTCGAGCGCTGCCTGCGGCCGGCAATGGAGAATATCGTCAACCGGCTGTTGGAGATCCCTGCGGTCGCCCCCAACGTCGTCGTGATCGTAACCGATGACCAGAACTACGAGGGCATCGAACTGATGCCCAATGTCCAGGAACTCGCGCGCCAGGGAGTCCGCTTCACCAAGGCGTTTACCACCACCCCGATCTGCGGGCCGGCACGGGCAGGACTGCTGACCGGTCAGCACCCAAGCCGACACGGAGTCCTCAGCAACGTATGGGAACCCTCGCCCGGGACGGTCGCGTGGGCGGCGGCCGAGCTCGAGGGTCGGTCTACCCTCGCCACGTGGTTCCAATCGGCCGGGTACCGAACGGCGCATATCGGCAAGTACCTCAACGGGTACTTCACGCGATCTCCGTTCATTCCGAAGGGATGGGACGACTGGAGAGTTTTCGTCGACGACAATGGAAACTTCTTCGGCTACCAACTGAACGACAACGGCATCGTCCGCTCTTTCGGCAGCGGGCCCGACGACTACTCGACGGACGTTCTCTCGACCATGGTCCTCGACTTCCTGACGGAACACGCCAGTACGCCGTTTCTCTTGATGTTCACGCCGTACGCACCGCATGCCCCCAGCCTGCCCGCACCTCGTCACAAAGGGACGCTCGCCTCACTCGACCGATGGCGCCCACCCAGTTGGGACGAAGACATTTCCGACAAAGCCAACTGGCTACGCTTCTTCGCCTTTCCGCCCGAAGATCTACTTGCCAACGACGCGAACGTAACCAACGAACGCGAGTCACTCCTCGCAGTCGACGAGGCTGCCGCGGAGATCTCCGCCAGACTCGAAGATCTCGGGCTGACCGACAACACGGTCGTCGTCTTCACCAGCGATCACGGATTCCTTAGAGGCGAGCACCGCTGGATCGGCAAGCAAGTTCCCTACCAGGAAGCGATCGCGATACCGCTGACGATCCGCTACCCACTGCGCTACGAGGCAGGCACCACGTACGACGGAATCGCGCTCAACATCGACATCGCACCGACACTCGCGCGTCTCGCCGGGATTCATCCCGATCATGCCATCGACGGTCGCAGCCTCACCGATCTGATCGATGGTGCCGACGACTGGCGAAAAGATTTCTTCGCCCAGCACTTCATCGGTGGATTCATCGTGCCGCCATGGGACCTGTACAGCGACGGCCGCTATAAGTACGTCCGCAATCCCGATGACATCGACGAGCTTTACGACTTGGTGGCGGACCCCTTCGAGCTCACCAATATCGCACAGCTCGCGGAGAATAGAGAGCTCCTGCAGAACTTGTCGGCGAAACTCGACCGCATGCTGGCGCCTTGAATCGTCGAGCCGGCCGGCCCCAACTGCCAGGCCGGCGCTACGGCACGGGGACCACCGCACAGCGTCGCGCTTCGATGCGAGCGTTCCACTCGACCGCACGGCCGCGCAAGCGTTCGACCACCTCGGGGTGCTCGGCGGAAACGTCCACCATGCCCATCGGGTCCGCCCGCCGGTCGTAGAGTTCCTCGACCCCGCGTTCGGGGATCGCCGAATACGACCAAGCGTCCCCCTCCCGCAAGTAGAATCCGGTCTGCCCGCCCGCGCGACGCAACTTATTGCCCGGATCGTCGTCCCTCTGCGATGCCGTGACGTCGGCCAGTGGGTAGCGAACGCGTCCCATCCGCAACAATACGTCGTCGCGCTCCCAAGCACCGTCTCCACTTACGGCGAGGTGACGAAAGCTACTGCCCTTGGAGCACTCGTGCGAAGGCGCCCCAGCGTAGTCGAGGATGGTCTCGAAGACGTCCTCGAAGGTCACGATCT
>JANQHZ010000819.1 GCA_028282445.1 Candidatus Binatia bacterium
GATGACACCGAGACACGGAGCAGCCGATAGCCATGCGGATGCGGCGATCGCAACCAGGCGTGCTGGAGACATGAGGCTCCTCCCTAAATGTACCGTGAATTCCACTTTAACTACCCACATGGTGGATCGCCTTGCAAGATGATTCGACATCGATCGGCGATCGTTTGGCGCTCCCAAACACTCGTTTTTGCGCAGTTATTGCGCAAACGATGCAATAACTTACCCAGTGATAAATGCGATTATGGCATCGCCACCGAGCCGCCGCTCGCGCCGCACTACGTTGAGCCACCGGCCCGTCCCGGTTTCTTCAGTTGCCCTTTCCCAACGCCTCCAATAAGCCAGGGCGGGGACATCAAACGGGGGAACGCTCAAGTGAGATTGTTGTATGCTCTGGGACTCGCGGTCCTCTGTGGCGCCGCTGTGCCGGCTGCGGCGCAAGAATGCGAAACGCGCTTCGACAGTACCTACGACCTGATCCAGGAGGCGATTTTCGAACAACGAGGCTGCACGAACGACCTCTGCCACGGTGCAGCCATTGCGGGCGGGCTCGATCTTCGAGCCGAGGCTTCCTACGACGCCCTGATCGACCAGCCCGCCGGCTCGGTGCCGGACGCCGTCCGCGTCGTGCCCGGGCAGAAGGACCAGAGCCTTCTCTACGTCAACCTTGCAGCCAAGACTTTGCCCGATCAGTGGAGCGCACCGTTGCGGTCGATGCCGCTCGGCGCCCAACCCGCTCTGACCATCGACGAGCTCGAGGCGATTCGCGAATGGATCGAATACGGTTCGCCACGCGACGGGGTGGTTCCCGGAACCGACGAGCTGCTCGACGCTTGTTTGCCTCCTCCGCAACCGATCGAAATCACACCACTACCGAAGCCGGCGCCCGGCAGCGGCGTGCAGCTCCACATGCCGAGATGGATTCTACCACCGAATAGCGAGGACGAGGTCTGCTACGCGTCCTACTACGACTTCACCGAATTGATTCCACCCGATGTGCTGAACGACGACGGAACGAAGTTCCGCATCAACCGAAGCCAGATCCGACAGGATCCGCTGAGCCACCACATGATCTCGTCGGTCTACGACGGCAGCGCCGGTCCCACCGACGCGGTCTGGGGAACCTTCACCTGCAAAGGCGGCCCACAGGACGGCGCGCAGTGCGACCCTACCGACCTGACTGCGTGTGGCGAGGGCTTTGGGTGCGCGACCGAACCCGTATCGATCGTCGCCTGCATCGGCTACGGACCGCCCGACGCCGGCTTCGGCTTCGACGCCTTCGGGATCACCGGCGTCCAGGAGACTGCAGCGCAGTTCGATTTCGCCCCCGGAGTTTTCTTCGAGTTCCCGGTCAAGGGAACGATCGTTTGGAACTCTCACGCCTTCAACCTGACCGACCAGGCGGGAAAGCTGGAAGCCTGGCTCAACCTCTACTTCGCTGATCCCGACGAGCAAGATCACGAAGTGCGCCGCATCTTTGACGTGGGGCAGATCTTCAAGATGAACGTGCCGGCCTTCTCGACCGAGGAGGTTTGCCACTTCTATCGGTTCCCGAGAAACGCCAACCTCTTCGAGCTCAACACCCACATGCATCAACGCGGCAAACGGTTCCGCATCTGGATGGGAGAGTTTGCCTGCGACGGCGGCCCGCGCAACGGCGCCGCATGCTCGCCGACCGGACCGGACTTCGACAGCGAGGACACTTGTCTCGGCGCGCCGTGTCGGTCGTTCGAACAAATCCTCCCAGGCGACTGCAACGACGACACCCGGGTCACCATCGACGAGCTGATCGTCGCGGTTCGGATCGCCCTCGGCTTGTTGACGGTCGAACGCTGCAGCGGCGCGGATACCGACACCGACGCGAGCGTCGCGGTGGCGGAGTTGGTGCAAGCGGTTGCGGCATCGCTCGACGGCACGACGGTAGGCATCGAGCGCGACGAAGAAGACGCCCTGATGTACACCAGCCTGCTCTACAACGACCCGCTGACCGTGCGCTACGAGCCGCCGATCGTGTTCGACTCCCCTCAGCGCAGTCAGCGCACCCTGACCTACTGCGCACTCTACGACAACGGCTTCACCAACCCCGACGAGGTGAAGACACGCGCCGGCTCGCCCGCGACCCCGGGCGGGATTGCGGGCAGTTTCGGCGGCCCGTGTCGCACACCGACGCACTGCACGCGAGGCAAGATCGGCGCCGAGTGTTCGGGTAGCAACGACAACCAGCGCAACGCTTCCTGCGATACTTCGGCGGACGCCGGCGACGGCGAATGCGACGCATGTCCGGTGCGCGGAGGGGTCACGACCGAAGACGAGATGTTCGTTCTCTTCGGCGCCTACTTCGTGCCATGACCACCGGCTCCGCATCTTCATGTAGACTTAAAGCGAAAGGAAGCGTAACTTCGCGGTTGTGCAACTCGACCCGCCAGCGTCGCGGTCCAGCGGCGGCGCGCGGTTGCAACACGGTGGAGGGATTCATGAAGAGATGGATGACGGTTGCGACCATGGCGGTCGCGATGACGTTCGCGGTCGCAGTCGCAAAACCCTCGACGGCGAGGGCCGATACCGAGGACATTCTCATCTACAGCTCCGCAGCCGCAGCCGGAGCGATCGTACTCGTGCTGGTCGCAACGTACATGACGCGGGACGAAGGGCAGATTTTCCTGAACGACATGCAACCGGAGCTGTCGGAAGAGAACGACAGCCGGATCCATTTCGGGGAGCAGTGCAAACGTCCCGACGGCACCCTCTCACTACTCTGCTGGTAGGCTGGACCGCCACGGCCGTCTCGGCCGTTCTGGCGACATCGGCGCCCGCACTCGAGCCCGGCAGGCATCTCGGTGCCGAAAATTGGCGCGAAGCGGAAGATCTTCTACCGGACGAGTTTCTGCAGGCCTACCGCTCCGGCGATTTTCGCCACGAATGGCGTGAGGAAGAGATCCACCGGATCGGCGACGATCCGATCTTCCAGCAGGCCCTCGAACGCAACCGCGGGCGTTACGCACTGGGCGAAGACGGCTCGATCGTCGACCGTCGCACCGGCGGGCCGCCGGACTACATCTATGCCTGGCCGTTTCCCGATATCGATGAGTCCGACCCGCAGGCGGCGATCAAAATCGTGTGGAACTACTTCTACACGATGTACTACGCCGGCAACTCGCACTACCGCGCCGATCTTCAGTGGATCTCGCGCAACGGGCTCGACCGCACCGTCGAAGTCGACAGCTACGTCAAACACTACCGCGGCCAGCACCCGCGCTTCCGCGAGAGTGCGGAACACGACGAGTTGCTCAGCCAGTCCATGTCGGAGGTACTCGGCCCAGCCGACGTCGCCGGCATCGTCTCGTTGTCTTGGCGATACCTCGATGCGGCCAAACGCGATTCGATCTGGACCTACGTGCCGGCAATGCGCCGGGTCCGGCAGATCTCACCCGCAAATCGCTCTGACGGATTCCTTGGATCGGACATGTCGCAAGACGACGGTCCGTATTTCGACGGCAAGATTCAGGACTTCCATTGGAAGCTGGTCGGCGAGAAGGATCTGCTGGTTCTCTTCGATCGACCTTCGTTCGACCGTCAACCGCAACTGACCAAGCTCGACGGCGGCGGTTGGCGCATGAAGATTCCCGGCGGCGCTCGCGTCGGCTTCCAGTTGCCGTCGTGGAACGGCGCCCCCTGGTGTCCTGTCGAGGAGGTATTGGTGCGCAGGCCTCACTGGATCGTCGAGGCCACCCCGAAGGATCCCTACTACCTGTACGGCAGGATCGTCCTGCGCTTCGACAAAGAGAACTACCTGGGCAGCTACTCTTCCAAGTACGACTGGAAGGGAAAGTTGATGTCGTCGTATTCCGCGGTGCGCACCAACATCGTACAAGCCGCGCCGGGAGAGCTGTGGGGCTGGGCAGGCGGCTCCGTTGCGCTTGCGCTCAATTGGAAGCTCGACCGCGCCACGACAGCCGGGATCGTGGCAGGCGAGGGCGCCCCCGCCGACTCGCGTATCGCAGTGCCTCCCGAGAAGTTCTCACTACAACACCTCATGCGCCGCGGTCGTTGACCGGGTCGGAGACCCCTTCGACCTGCGCTTGAAAGCTCGCGATCCATTGGGCCGATCAACCTCCCGGCGTTCAAAAACGAACGCTTGACCGCGGCAAATCCCGGCACCGACTATGCGATATGCTATATGTTTATGCATGGGAATATCGTTGCATAACGCGATAGACCTCTATAGGGAAAAAGTAGAATAGTTGGAAGAGAGAGGCTCGGCCTGTAGATGAGGGGTCGTAGTGCGAGTGGTCGTGCCGAGCCGAATCCGTTTGATCACATGACCCCCTCCCCGCAAGACACGTGTCAGGGCCGCTCGAGCTCTCGGCGGCGCAACCGGATCTCGGTCTCTCGGGCCGAAATCAATCGCGCCCGGACCTACACGTGCCCGTGGGACGACACCACCCACTGCCGCAACCCCTCAGGCAGCGCCTTCCGTGAGGATATCCCGTGAAAAACACACTCGCTCTTTCGACGCGGACGACACTCGTTGCGAGCCTGCTCTGCAGCTTTGCCGCTGCCTTCCTGGCCGTCTCCCCGACGCACGCACAAACTCCCGTACCGACGATGCCGGTGCAGGCGACCTGCGACGATCCAATGGGGACCACTTGCTTCGACGCAACGACGGCCGACCCCGAATGCACCCCGGGGCAATCCTACACCCAGGACGTGTACGAGAACTGGCAGGACGGCGACTCGGGAAATTGCGACACCGACATCGACGACTTCGACGCCGGCTCCGACTCCAATTTCTTCTATTTCCGATTCGACCTGCGCGGCGACTGGAACTGCGACAGTGGCGGCGAGAGCCGTCAGTACTACGTCGAGATTGACGTCGACGTCGATACCGAGACCAACCGCAACGACTTCCTGATCGTCTACAGCCCTTTGACGACCCACGTTGGGGCTTCGTGGAACGCGGAAGGCAAGAGCAAGGCCTTGCTATTCGAAGACACCGACACCAGCGGCAACAACCAGGTCGGTGGCCCGGATCCCACCATCTCCAACAACGCCGTCGACGGCAGCATGAACACGGTCTGCCCGGGCTCGTGCGACGGCTACGAGACCGAAGTCATCGTCAGCGCGAGCGACATCTACGTCCGCATTCTCAACGGCGACGTGGAGATTGCGATCCGCCGCAACGACAGCGGCGTGATTGGTTCGCCCTCCACGATCCGAGCGCGCGGATGGGCGGCACAGAACTCAACCTTCTCGAAGACCGACTTCCCCTGGCACGATCGCTTCGCGATCGACGCTCTCAGAACCGAAGACTTCGACAACTGTTGCGCCGTCGATGGTACAGGCTGCCCCGTCGTGGGTGATCCAACACCGACACCGACCGCCACTCCGACGAACACCCCAACCAACACGCCAACCAGCACGCCGACGGATACTCCAACCAACACTCCGACGAACACGCCGACCGATACTCCGACGGATACACCGGCCAGCACTCCGACCGAGACACCGACGAGCACTCCGACAGACACGCCGACGGATACGCCAACCAATACTCCGACAAACACGCCGTCGAGCACGGCAACTCCCACCGATACTCCGACGAGCACTCCGACCAACACTCCGACGGATACGCCCACGAGCACGCCGACCGACACGCCGACCAGCACCCCGACGGATACTCCGACCAACACTCCATCGAGCACGGCGACTCCGACCGACACCCCGACCAGCACTCCGACGGATACGCCGACCAACACTCCGTCGAGCACGGCGACTCCAACCGACACCCCGACCAGCACTCCGACGGATACGCCGACCAATACTCCGTCGAGCACGGCGACTCCAACCGACACCCCGACCAGCACGCCGACGGATACGCCAACCGACACTCCGACCAACACCGCAACTCCGACGGACACGCCAACGGATACTCCGACCAACACCGCGACTCCGACCGACACCCCGACCAGCACTCCGACGGACACGCCAACCGAAACTCCGACCAACACCGCAACTCCGACCAACACACCAACAGACACACCGACCAACACACCGTCGAGCACGGCGACC
>JANQHZ010000851.1 GCA_028282445.1 Candidatus Binatia bacterium
TCGCGGAGCGACTGCTCGAGGCGCAACACGGCGCAGCGATTCTCACGACCTTCAACGAGGTCGACATGAGCGCCGTCCTCGACCTTCGCAAGCGTTACAAAGAGTCCTTCGAAGAACGTCACGGTACCCGCCTGGGCTTCATGTCCTTTTTTGCGCGCGCCTGCATCGCCGCCATGGAGGACGTCCCCCTGATCAACGCGCGTATCGACGGCGACGACATCGTGCAGCCGAACGGCGTCAACCTGGGCGTCGCCGTCGGAACCGACCGAGGCTTGGTCGTCCCGATCGTCCACGGCGCCGACAGAATGTCGTTTGCCGAGCTCGAGTCGAATATCGCCCGGCTCGCTTCGCTCGCCCAGGAGAACAAGCTCTCCATCGCAGACTTGTCCGGCGGAACCTTCACCATCTCGAACGGCGGCGTCTACGGCTCGCTGATGTCGACCCCGATCCTCAATCCGCCGCAGAGCGGCATCCTGGGAATGCACAAGATCGAGAAGCGGCCGGTGGTCGTCGACGACGAAATCGTCGTTCGGCCGATGATGTACCTGGCGCTGTCCTACGACCACCGCCTGATCGACGGAGAAGGCGCGGTCACTTTCCTGGTCCACGTCAAGGAACGCCTCGAATCGCCCGAGCGCCTCTTGCTCGAGATCTAAGCCCGACGAAAGGTCGCAAACAATGCCCTCCACCACCTACGATCTCGCCGTCATCGGCGCCGGACCTGCCGGCTACGTAGCCGCAATCCGCGCCGCCCAGCTCGGGATGAGCGTGGCGTGCATCGAGAAGGACAAGAGCCTCGGCGGAACCTGCCTCAACGTAGGCTGCATCCCCAGCAAGGCCCTGCTCGACTCGAGCGAACGCTTCGCCGAAGCGCAGTCGCACCTGGGCGAGCACGGCATCGAAATCGACGGCCTGCGCCTCGACCTCGACAAGATGATGAAGCGCAAACGTCGCGTGGTGCAGACCCTGACCAAAGGGATCGACGGGTTGTTTCGCAAGAACGGCGTCGACTCGATCGCCGGCGAGGCTACCTTCGTGTCCCCTGGAGAGATCGAGGTCGCCGGCGGCTCTGTTCAGAAGATCTCGGCAAAACGCGTTCTCATCGCGACCGGTAGCCACCCGATCCAGCTCGAGCAGGCCGCATTCGACGGCGATCGAGTCCTATCCTCGACCGAGGCCCTCGATCTCGACGAGGTCCCGGAGCACTTGATCGTCATCGGTGCCGGCGCCATCGGCCTGGAGCTCGGCTCGGTCTGGCGCAGACTCGGCAGCGAGGTCACCGTCGTCGAGATACAACCCGAGGTGCTGCCGGGAATGGACGACGAGCTGTCGGCAGGGTTGCGCAAGATCCTCGAGAAGCAAGGGGTCCGTTTTCGCCTCGCGACGACTCTCGAACGAGCGACCGTCGACGGGACGCGCGTCGAAGCTGCGGTAACCCACGAGAACGGCACCGAGACCCTTGCCGGCGATCGCCTTCTGGTCGCTGTCGGTCGGGCCGCCCACACCACCAACCTCGGCTTGGAACGGATCGGTCTCACCACCGACGAGCGGGGTCGCTTGCCGGTCGACGATTCCTACGAGACTACCGTGTCCGGAGTGTTCGCCGTCGGCGACGTCATCGCCGGCCCGATGCTCGCCCACAAAGCCGAGGAAGAAGGTATCGCGGCGGTCGAGCGCATGGCCGGGGTTGCCGGACACGTCAACTACCGCGCAGTCCCCAACGTGGTCTACACCTTTCCCGAGCTCGCTTCGGTCGGCCTCAGCGTCGAAGATGCGGAACGCGAGGGCCACACCGTGCGCTGCGGCTCGTTCCCGTTCCGCGCCAACGGCCGTGCTCGCTGCACCTCCAACCTCGACGGCGTCGTCAAGATGGTCGCCGACGCCTCTACCGATGCGATCCTCGGCGTGCACATCCTGGGCCCGCACGCCTCCGAGCTGATCGCCGAAGCCGCGGTGGCAATGGAGTTCTCAGCCAGCGCCGAGGACATCGCGCGATCCGTCCACGCTCACCCGACTCTGGCCGAGGCCATAAAAGAAGCCGCGCTCGCAGTCAGCGAGCGCGGCATCCATTTCTGAGCGTCGGCGTGGTAAAAACCGCGCCGACCTGGGGCCGATCAGGCAGCCTGTTCGTGCACGCGCGAGTCAGACCGACTGTGCGACGGCGCGTCCTGCTTGGCCTGCGGAGCACCCGGCTCTGCCGCACATTCGGCCGGCGCCGCGTCGCCGAGTAGGCCGCGACGCATGGGCTCCACCTCGAGGCCGAGCTGGTCGCAGAGGCAGACGAAGGAATACGGCCACTCGCGATCGTTGGACATCACCCAGCGGTACGCTTCCATGTAGAGGCGCTGCTGACGGCGGCGGTCCGCGTAACGGAACTTACGCAGATCTTCCATCGACTGCTCCAATACCGACAGCGCCAAGGCGCGTTCCGGGCGAATCGCTCGGGACTTGTGCCAGATGTCCTTCAACTGAGTCGGCAAAGCGAAGTCGGGCGCCAGGATATCGTCCGGCACGCTCGACCACATCTTCGGTACTCGTCCCTGCTGCTTCGTCGCGCCCCCGCTCATTTTTGCCATTAGGTCGTCTCCCGTTCGTCCACTCTGAGATCGGCCACACTTATCATGGACAACTCTGATCTACAATAGGAAACTTTGCAAAAACTCGGTTGTCGAAATTAAGCCTGCCTAATCCCTGCACTCTCGATCTCCTTGCGTGCGCCCCTACCAGGAGCCAAACAACCTTCATTAATCCAAATAGTTACGCCTACTGAACGTTCGATTAGGGTAATTCGATGAAATATCGGTGCTGAACTCGGGTGGATTCGTACGGCTGACGCAAAGCAAAAATATGAACAAAGATTCGGCGGTGTTGGAAGCGTGCGCTTCCGAATTCCTATCACTTGTTCAGTCGGGCGAATCTCCAGCAGCGAGATTTTGCCTCGCGACCGGCGTCGCGGCCCCAGCCCGGACCGACGCGACCACCTGCCTTGACGCGCGATGTCGGCTCTGAGAAACGGAGCCGATGACATCGCCCAAGATCCCCGTTCTGATCGGCGTCGGCCAAATCACCAACCGAGCGACGTCCCCCGACGAGATCCTCGAGCCGATGGAGCTGATGGAGCGGAGCGCGCGAGCCGCAGCTGAGGACTGTCGGGCATCGGTCCTCGAAAAGCTCGATTCCGTCACCGTGATCAACCTGATCTCGCATCCATACGCCGACCCGGCGGGACAACTCGCGGCGGCGCTCGGCGCCGCCCCCAGCGAATCGCTCACCACCTCGATGGGGGGCAACTCGCCGCAGTGGCGAATCAACGAAACGGCCGAACGCATCGCGGCCGGCGAAGTCTCGCTCGCCCTAATCGCAGGCGCTGAGGCGTTCCACGCTCACAAGATCGCTCGGCGCGACGGTGTGTCTCTCGAATGGGGTCCGAAGGGCGACCCGGGAGTCGTCGTCGGCGATTCGCGCAACGGCTCCAACGAAGTCGAGAAAACTCACCAAGCCCAGCTTCCCATTCGCATCTATCCGCTGTTCGAAAACGCCCTACGCGCCCATCTCGGGATCAGTATCGACCAACAGGCGAATCGGATCGGCGCGATCTGCGCCGGCCTGTCCGAGGTGGCCGCGGCCAATCCCTACGCATGGTTTCGCACGCCTCGCACAGCCGCCGAGGTCATCGCCGATTCGGACGACAACCGGATGATCTGTTTCCCGTACCGCAAATACATGAATGCGATCATGGCGGTCGACCAAGGCGCAGCGCTCATCGTCACCAGCACCGAGCGGGCACGCGAGCTG
>JANQHZ010000865.1 GCA_028282445.1 Candidatus Binatia bacterium
CGGGCGCTCATCGAAGGTGTCGAGGTCGTCGGAATCCAGGACGGGTTTCAATGGCTGATGCAGGGAGACACCTCCAAGACGCGACTGTTGGATATCGACGAGGTCAGCCGCATCCACTTCCGAGGCGGGTCCATTCTCGGCATCGCGCGGGCCAATCCGACGACCGACCCGGCCTACCTCGACAAGGTCTTGGGTAGCCTCAAGTCGCTCGGGATCGACAAGCTGGTGACGATCGGTGGCGACGACACCGCCTTCTCCTCGTTGAGACTTGCCGAGCATTCGAAGGGGAGTCTGCGGGTCGCGCACGTTCCCAAGACGATCGACAACGACCTCGACCTGCCTCCAGAGATCGACACCTTCGGGTACCAGACCGCCCGACATGTCGGGGCGGAGCTGGTGAAGAACCTCATGGTCGACGCATTTACGACGACCCGCTGGTACTTCGTCGTATCGATGGGTCGGAAGGCCGGCCACCTGGCTCTCGGCATCGGTAAGGCCGCGGGCGCGACGGTGACCCTGATCCCGGAGGAGGCAGGGGACGAGTCGATCTCGCTCAAGACGGTGGTCGACGTCTTGGTTTGCTCGATCCTCAAGCGCCTCAGCACCGGCCAACGCCACGGTGTGGCGGTGATTGCCGAGGGCGTGATCGAGAAGATCGAGCCGACGGACTTGTCGGTGCTGAAGGACGCCGAGCTCGACGACCACGGACATGTCCGGCTCGCCGAAATCGATATCGGCGACGTCCTCAAGCGGGCCGTCCAGACCGAGTTGGCCGGTCTCGGGCACAAAGCGACGATCGTGTCGAAGAATATCGGATACGAGTTGCGCTGCGCCGATCCGGTTCCACTCGACATGGAGTACACGCGCGATCTCGGCTACTGCGCGGCGCGCTACCTGCTCGACGGCGGCAGCGGCGTGATGGTGTCGATCCAGGGCGGTCGCTTCGTGCCGGTGCCCTTCTCCGAGATGATCGACCCCGATACGGGCCGCACGCGTGTGCGCCTGGTCGACATCAAATCGGCGCGCTACTCGATCGCGCGGCGTTACATGATCCGACTGCGCCGTGACGACTTTGAGAACCGCGAGACCTTGGAGAGCCTCGCCAAGACCGCGGGGCTGACGGTGGACGAGTTCCGCGAACGCTACGAATCCTTGACCAGACTCGAGCTACCGCCCCTGGTTCTTGCGGAGTAGCCACCGCAGATTCCCAGCTGTTCGCAGACAACGGTAGGGCGGTCCCAGGGCCGCCCTACGCGTCTTCGAGTTTCCTTGGGAGTCTGTAGTTTCGAAACGATCGTGATCTGCGTTCATAAGCGTTCATCTGCGGTTCAATTTTTGTTTGGCAACCCGCGGTTGGATGTGGCAACACGGAGGCTATGGCGACCGAGCTGGCGATTGTCCACGCGACCTCCGAGGACGGCTCTGGACAGGGCTTTCGGACGGATAGCGTCAAGGCGACGTTCGACTCCGGGCAGGCGTACGTCGCGCCGGAAGATGTCGGTCGGGTTCTCGGTTGGAGCTTGCGCGACGAGGGGCTGTGCCGCGGTGACGTCTGTATCCCGGTGCGCGACCGCGCCGCGCTGGTGAACGACGCCGGCATCGATCTCATCAAGCTGGCGGAGATTCTCGAGAGGCCGCTGGCTCTCGACGTCGAAGAATCGGCCGCGGCGCTCGGCGTCGCTGCCGGGCTGCGGGCGCGCAGCATGGAAAGCCTCGCGGCGCCCGACTTCGAGCTTCCTGATCTCACCGGCCGAATGCACCGACTGTCGGACTACCGCGGCAAAAAGGTCCTTCTGATTGCGCACGCCTCCTGGTGAGGATGCCGCGAGGACCTGCCGGTCTGGCAGGCGTTGTACGTAGAGCTCGGGGGTGAGGGGTTGGTCCCGATCGCCGTCGCCCTCGACCGGGCTGAAGATGCGCGTCCGTTCGTCGAGGCCGCAAAGCCGACGCACCCCAGCCTGATCGACAGCGACCACCTGTTGGCCGAGCTGTACCACGTCACCAACGTCCCGACGATGATCTGGATCGACGAGGCCGGCACGATTTGTCGACCCCACGACACCCAGTTCGGAACCGACACCTTTACCGCTTTTCACGGCAAGAGCTCCGGGCCGTATCTCGACATGATTCGCGCCTGGGTTCGGGACGGCAGCGGCGCAATGAGCCGCGACGAGATCTTGCGGCGACAGCCGGCGCCGAGCGAGGAAAGCCAACTCGCGCGCGCCGAGCGGGCACTCGCGTGGTGGCTGCACGAACACGGGAGGGCGGCAGCGGCGGAGCGCCACTTCGAGCGCGCCGGGAAGCTGGCGCCGCTCGACTGGACGATCCGCCGCGGGTCTCTGCCGATCCGCGGCAAAGATCCGTTCGGCGACGACTTCTTCGCGATGGCGGGCGAGGGCGTGCCGGAATACCCGATGGAGTCGGTAACACCGACGAAGCTCGGCTGAGCGTCGCCGCGGCATCGCCGCGGTGCGAGCGCGTCGATGCTTGATTTCATCCAACGGCTGGGCGAGTCAGGGGGATGAGCGCCGCCCGGCCGATATCGAACGAGCGATTGGAACGAGGCCTGATCGCTCACCTGCCCGGGGTATCGGCTTTGGTCTCGTGCGATCGCCTGACCGGAGGGGCCAACCAGGAGACCTACCGAGTGGTCGCCGCCACCGCCGGTGGTGAGCGAGCCTTCGCGTTGCGCCGTTCGCTTGGCGGCCTTTCCGCCGCCGCGATGCCGGGCTACCCCGGCTTGCGCGCAGAGGCGGCGTTGATGCGTGCGGCGCGCGCCGCCGGGGTGCCGGAGCCGGAGGTGTACTGGATCTTCGAGCCGGACGACGGCCTCGGCGAGGGCTTCGTCATGGAGTGGCTCGATGGCGAGACGCTCGGCAAGCGGATCGTCCGCTCCGACGAGCTGGCTGCGGTGCGGCCCGTGCTCGCCTTTGAATGCGGCGTTATCCTGGCGCGCATTCATTCGATCGACGTCGCGGCGGCAGGCTTGACGGATGTGTTGAGCGAGCTTCCGCCCGCCGGGTTTCTCGAGCAGACCTACGCCCGCTACCGCGGCTTCGATACCGATCAGCCGATGATCGACTTCACTGCGCGCTGGTTGCGCGAGCGCTTGCCGCAGACGCCGGAGCTCAAGCTGGTTCACAACGACTTCCGCAACGGCAATCTGATGATCTCGACGGATGGGGTGGTCGCGGTTCTCGACTGGGAGTTGGCGCACATCGGCGACCCGATGCGTGATCTCGGCTGGATCTGCACCAACTCTTGGCGCTTCGGCAACAGCGGCCTACCGGTCGGCGGGTTTGGAACCTACGAAGACCTCTTCCGCGGCTACGAGTCGATTTCTGGAGAAGCGGTCGACCGACACCGGGTGAAGTACTGGGAGGTCTTTGGGTCCTTCTGGTGGGCCGTCGGTTGCCTCGAGATGGCCAACGCCTATCGCAGCGGGCTCGATCGCGGCATCGAGCGCGCGGCGATCGGTCGGCGCAGCTCGGAGTGTCAGGTCGATTGCGTCAATCTGATCATCCCAGGGCCGGTCGAGACGATCGAAGCGACCGCGCAGAGCGGGGTCGATTTTCCCAGTACCGACGAGCTCATCGCCGGCGTCGCCTCCTTCCTGCGCGACGAGGTCATGCCTTCGTCGAAAGGGCGGACGCAGTTCCTCGCGCGGGTTGCCGCCAACGCACTCGACATTGCGGTGCGAGATGCGGGGATGGGGCCGGAGCATCGCATGCGACAACGCGAACGGCTGGGTGCGCTGTTGCAAAGCGAGGGAGACTTGGGCGCACTTCGCCGAGAGCTGGTGAAGCGATTGCGCGACGGCTCGATGCCGCTCGACCAACCGGGGTTGGCCGAGTACCTGCGGGAGTCGGTCGTGAATCAGCTCGCCATCGACCAACCGCGCTACAGCGGATTAGCGACCGCGCTGAGTCCTCCCCCTTTGAAAATGGGGGATTGAGGGGATTGAGGGGGATTTACCGGAAGCGATCTCAAAATCCCCCCAACCCCCCTTTTTCAAAGGGGGGCGATTCAGTGGCGGGGACACTCGGCAGCTCTTCCACAGAGGGCGGCTTTCGGGAATCTCGCAGCGGCCGGGCTTTCTTGCGGAAGGCGGTCGCGCGGGCTAGCGTCTCAAGATTCGCGGTTTTCGGAAACGCCCGCGGGAAGACCGCCTCCCCTCGATGATGACGACTCCACAGGGCGCTTGAAGGCATTGACGATGACGACCAACGAAGAATTCCTCCGCTTCCAGGGCACCGACCGCTACATCGCTTCCGGGCCGCTGGTCGATGCGGTGAACTGTGCAATCGCACTCGAGCGCCCGCTGCTCATCAAAGGCGAGCCCGGGACCGGCAAGACCGTGCTGGCGCAGCACGTCGCCGAGGGCCTAGGCATGCCGATGCTGTCTTGGCACATCAAGTCGACATCGAAAGCGGCCGATGGGTTGTACATCTACGACACGGTGCAGCGACTGAACGACAGCCGCTTCGGGGGTGGCGACGTCGCCGACATCAACCACTACATCAAGCTGGGTCCGCTCGGCAGCGCCTTCGAGGCGAGCGAACGCCACGTCCTGCTGATCGACGAGATCGATAAGGCCGACTTGGAGTTTCCGAACGACCTCCTGCGCGAGCTCGACGAGATGCGCTTCACGATCACCGAGACCGGCCGCGAGGTGACCGCTTCGCAACGTCCGGTGGTGCTGATCACCTCGAACAACGAGAAGGAGCTTCCCGACGCCTTCCTGCGGCGTTGCGTCTTCTACTTCATCGAGTTCCCAGGCGTGGAGCTGATGCGTCAGATCGTCGACGTACACCACCCCAACCTCGACGCCAAGTTGCTCGATCAGGTGCTGATCAAATTCTACTGGCTGCGCGAGCAGAGCGATCTGCGCAAGAAACCGTCGACCTCGGAGCTGATCGACTGGATCAGCGCCCTGCTGCGCTCCGGCGTCTCGATGGAAGAGCTCGAGCTGCACATCCCCTTCGTCGGTGCTTTGCTGAAGACCGAGCAAGACCTCGAGGCGCTGACGGAGTACAACAAGCGCGACGGTCGCGTGCCGACCAACTGGTCGGACCTCGGTCCGCGCTACAATCAATAGTCCACGTAGACGGCGCTTCGGAGAAACGGCCTCGGTCGCAACCCACGAGAACAAACGGCGATGTTCCTAGACTTCTTCTACGGCCTTCGCGATGAAGGCGTTCCGATCGGTATCCAAGACTGGATGACGCTTCTCCAGGCGCTGGAGAAGAATCTGCACGGCTCCGACCTGCTTCGCTTCTACCACCTTGGTCGGGCCTGCCTGATCAAGAGTGAGACCTACTTCGACGCGTACGACCGGGTCTTTGCGCGCGTTTTCAAGGGGATCGAGGGGCAGTTCGGCGACGACGTCACCCAGCAGGTGATGGATTGGCTCAACAATCCGGAGAACTTCCAGCAGCTCACCGAGGAGCAGCGCGCTCAGCTCGAGGCACTCAGTCGCGACGAGCTGATGAGGAAGTTTCTCGAGACCCTGCAGGAGCAAGACGAGCGCCACGACGGTGGCGACAAGTGGGTAGGGACCGGCGGTCGCTCGCCCTTTGGCAACAACGGCGAGCATCCTTCGGGCATCCGAGTCGGTGGCCAGAGCCGCAACCGTTCCGCGATGAAGGTCGCGGAGGAGCGCAACTTCAAAGACTACCGCACCGACCAACAGCTCGACGTACGCCAGCTCAAGATCTCTCTGCGGCGCTTGCGGCAGCTGACCCGGACCGGTCTGGCGACCGAGCTCGACCTCGACGAGACGATCGATGAGACTTGCCGCAACGCGGGAGAGATTGAGCTGGTATTTCGCGCGCCGCGTCGCAACAACGTTCGCCTGCTGCTGTTGATGGACGTCGGCGGAACGATGGATCCGTACTTCGAGCCGGTCAGTCGCTTGCTGACGGCGCTGCACGAGTACCACGGTCTGCGCGAGCTCAAGTCATATTACTTTCACAACGCGATCTACGATCACATTTACACCAGCGGTCGAATGACGCGCGCCGATGCGGTGCCGACTGCCGACATCCTGCGTCGTCTCGACAGTCGCTGGAAGGTCGCGATCGTAGGCGATGCGTCGATGCACCCGGCAGAGTTGCTCGAGCCATACGGGTCGATCGACCCGCGTAAGGAGTCGCCGACTCCGGGGATCGTGTGGCTTCAGCGCATCGCCGACCACTTCGAGCGCAGCGTTTGGGTCAACCCGGACAACAAAGCCTACTGGAACGGCTCGCATACGGCGCGCGTCGTGCAGCGGCTTTTCCCGATGTACCACCTCAGCGTCGACGGCATTACCGAGGCCATGCAGGCGCTGGTCGGCGCCCGCCGCTCGGTCGCCGCCTGAGCGTACTGACACTCGACTAGATCCGAGGAGGAAGCTCCATGCGGAGGTTGCTGCGCATTCTGGCGTCTTCCTGTGGCGTTGCAATTGCCATGTCGGCGAGCGCGTCGGAGACAGACGTCGTAGCGACGGCGGTCATCAACGGGTGCAACGACAAGTCCGTTATCGGCACGCTGCTGCTGCGTGAGCGATCGTCGACCGAGGGAATCAAACAAGTCGACGTTTCGATGGCGGTGCGCGGCTTGTCCGACGGCAAGCACGCCGTGCATATCCACGAGACCGGCGCTTGCGAGCCGTGCAGCGCCGCCAAGGGGCATCACGACCCTGGGCCGTTCGGCAAGAGCACGCCCGACGCGCCCGATTTCAACCATCCCTTTCACGCCGGCGACCTGATCAACCTCGACGTCGTCGACGGAGTCGGCGTTCTGCACACCACGACCAACCGTTTCACACTGTCGCCCGGCAGATTGAGCCTATTCGACGAGGACGGCAGCGCGATCGTCATTCACACCGAGACCGATACCTATTGCGACCACGAAAGCGAGCTGAAGAAGGGGTGCGCCGGTGGCGCGCGCGACGCCTGCGGTGTGATCACGCCGGCGAAATAGCGCGTTCTTTCCACAGATGAACTCAGATCAACACGGATGCTTCGCTAAGCGAGACGTTCGTCGCGCTCCGACTCGAGGCTTCGTACACCAGAGACCAAAGCCAAATCGATAGTGGTCGTCGCACGGTGTGATCAATCTGTGTTTATCTGTGTCCATCTGTGGCTGATTTCCTTCTAAATCTGGCGGTTTCCATGGCCGCACCTCGGCGATGAGCTCGCTGCGGGTCGAGTCGCTTCGCTACCTTGGCAACGGGCCGATCGACCTGATCGTGGCGGCCGGGGAGTGCGTCGTATTGTCGGGGCCGTCGGGGGCCGGCAAGACGCTGTTCCTGCGAGCGGTCGCCGATCTCGACCGTAGCGAAGGACGAGTCTACCTCGACAGTGTCGAGCGCTCGACCGTCCCGGCGCCGCAGTGGCGTCGCGACGTCGGGTTTCTCATGGCCGAGAGCGCGTGGTGGGCCGAATCGGTTGGGGCGCACTTCGCATCGGTGGATCGGCCACTGTTGGAAGAGCTCGGTTTCTCTGCGGAGGTGACCGAGTGGCCGATCGCCCGACTATCCAGCGGCGAACGTCAACGGCTGGCGCTTGCGCGCCTCTTGGCGGTTCATCCGAAGGCGGTCTTGCTCGACGAACCGACGGCGAATCTCGATGCCGGCAATACCGCGGTTGTCGAAGGGATCGTCGAGCGATATCGCGTTGCCAACGCAGCGGCGGTCGTGTGGGTAACGCATGACCGCGATCAGGCGAATCGGATCGCCGACCGGAGTTTGGCGGTGGCGAACGGACGGATCGAGCCGGTCACGAACCCCGCCGGCGCGATCGAGGGCTCGCGGTCGTGAACGTCATCTCCCTCTCACCGCTGGATCTCGCGCTGGCCGCCGGCTTGCTGCTGACCATGGCTGCTCTGACCTGGTACCTCCGGCTCGGCGTGACCCGATCCGTGTTGGTAGCGGGCTTGCGGACGACGGTTCAGCTCCTATTGATCGGACTGGTCCTGCGCTGGCTCTTCGCCAACACCAGCCTGGCTCTCGTTTCGCTGCTCGCGCTCGTTATGCTCTTGGCGGCGGGGCGGGAAGTATGGGTGCGGCCGAAACGCCCGTTTTCCGGTTTGTGGGGTTTCGGAGTCGGCACCGGGGCGCTCTTTCTGTCGTCGTTCACGGTGCTGCTCTTCGGGTTGACCGTGCTGGTCCAGCCGACGCCGTGGTACGAGCCGCAGTATGCGATCCCGCTGCTCGGAATGTTGCTCGGCAACACCATGACCGGAATCGCGGTGGCACTCGATCGTTTGACCGGAGCCGCATGGTCGCAGCGTAGCGTCATCGAACAGAGGCTACTGCTCGGTGAAGACCGCTGGCAGGCGATGGGGGACGTTCGCGACGAGTGTATCCGCTCCGGCCTGATCCCGATCATCAACTCGATGGCGGCCGCCGGCATCGTCAGTCTACCGGGAATGATGACCGGCCAGATCCTCGCCGGCAGCCCACCGGTGGTCGCGGTCCAGTACCAGATCCTGATCATGTTCTTGATCGCGGCCGGTACCGGCTTCGGAACCGTCGCTGCGGTCCTCGTGGGCTGTTGGCGTCTATTCGACGACCGCCACCGCCTCAGACTCGATCGCCTGGGCTGAGAATTCGTGAGCTGTGCTGGGGCGGTTGTAGGGACAGGTTCACCACAGAGGCACAGAGACACGGAGGTTTCCAGCTTGATCGCGTGCTTGCGGACGACTCGCGAGCGGGAGCCGACGCGGCCAACCTTCTCCACAATCTCCGTGTCTCTGTGACTCTGTGGTGAAAATCAGCAGCTAGAGCTCGGCCTTGCGGAGACGCAGAGCGTTGGAGATGACGGAGACGGAGCTCAGGCTCATTGCTGCGGCGGCGATCATTGGGTTGAGCAGCAGGCCGGTGAAGGGATAGAGGGCGCCGGCTGCGATCGGGATCCCGGCCGAGTTGTAGGCGAAAGCGAAGAACAGATTCTGGCGGATATTGGCCATGGTCATGTTCGACAGTCGCCGGGCGCGCACGATGCCTCGCAGGTCGCCTTTCACCAGGGTGACACCGGCGCTCTCCATGGCGATATCCGTTCCGGTCCCCATCGCGATCCCGACGTCGGCCTGGGCTAGCGCCGGAGCGTCGTTGATTCCGTCGCCGGCCATGGCGACGATTCTGCCCGAGTCCTGCAGCGCCTTGATGTGGGTGGCTTTCTCCTCGGGCAAGACGCCCGCTACCACTTCGTCGATGTCGAGAGTTTCGGCGACGGCGCGCGCGGTGGTTTCATTGTCGCCGGTGAGCATGACCACGCGCAGACCGTCCTGGTGGAAGCTTCCGATGGCCTCCGCTGTCGTCGCTTTGATGGGGTCGGCGACGCCGATCAGCCCGGCGAACCGGTTGTCGATGGTAAGATGGATGACCGTCTGTCCGGCCCGGCGAAGCTCTTCGGCACGCGGCGCCGCTGCGGTGGAATCGACCGACAACGCGTCCAGGAGGGCGCGGTTTCCAAGCGCGACCGTGTGACCGTCGACCTCGCCGAGCACGCCCTTGCCGGGAAGCGATTCGAAGTTGTCGGCGGCCGGTATCTCGACGCCGCGCTCGTTGGCGGCCTCGACGATTGCTGCCGCCAGTGGATGCTCGCTGGCACGCTCGACGGCAGCGGCGAGCGCGAGTAGATCGCGTTCCGCGAACCCTTGCGCCGGCTCGAGCGCCGCCAGAGACGGCTTCCCTTCGGTCAAGGTGCCGGTTTTGTCCACCACCAGGGTGTCGACCGTACGCAGGACCTCGATCGCCTCTGCGTCGCGAAACAGGACCCCTAGCGAGGCGCCTTTGCCGCTGGCGACCATGATCGACATCGGGGTGGCCAAGCCGAGCGCGCACGGACAGGCGATGATCAGCACGGCCACCGCATTGATCAGGGCGTGGGACATTCTCGGTTCGGGCCCAAATGCGGCCCACGCCACGAAGGCGGCGAGCGCGATGAGGATGACGGTGGGAACGAAGTAGGCGGCGACGACGTCGGCCACCTTCTGGATCGGTGCCCGGCTGCGTTGCGCCTCCGCGACCAGGGCGACGATGCGGGCGAGAACGGTTTCGGTGCCGACCCGCTCGGCTCGCATCACCAGCGATCCGGTGCCGTTGACGGTTGCGCCGATGAGCTCGTCGCCGGCGATCTTGGTGACCGGGATGGGTTCGCCGGTGACCATCGACTCGTCGACGCTGCTGCTTCCGTCGACGACGGCTCCATCGACCGGGATTTTTTCGCCGGGTCGGACGCGCAAGCGATCGCCGGTGCGGATCTCGTCGAGCGGAATATCCTCTTCGTCGCCGTCGACGATGCGCCGAGCGCTGTTCGCCGCCAGTCCCAGAAGCTTTTGAATCGCCGTGTTCGTTTGGCTACGCGCTCTCAATTCGAGAACTTGTCCAAGCAGGATGAGGGTGACGATCACCGCGGCGGACTCGAAGTAGACGGCAATGCTGCCATCGTGACCGCGAAACGATTCCGGAAACACGCCGGGCAGCAGGGTTGCCACGACGCTGAAGCCATAGGCGACACTGACCCCAAGGCCGATCAGGGTGAACATGTTCAGGCTTCGGTTGGCGATCGATCGCAGGGCGCGGACGTAGAACGGCCAAGCCGACCAAAGGCACACGGGAGTCGCCAGCGCGAGCTCGACGAAGGTTCGAACCCGTCCCGAAAGTAGCTGCGAGACCGGGCGGCCGGGGAGCATGTCTCCCATCGACACGACCAGAAGCGGCAGTGACAGCGCGGCGGCGAACCAGAACCTACGCGTCATGTCGCGCAGCTCGGGATTCTCATCGCCGCTCGTGTCGAGGGCGCTCGCTTCCAGAGCCATGCCGCACTCCGGACAGTCCCCGGGCCGATCGCTCACGACCTCTGGGTGCATCGGGCAAGTCCACTGCGGACGAGCGACCATTTGGGGAACGCCCTTGGGTTCGAGCGCCATGCCGCATTTCGGACAATCGCCGGGGCCGATTTGCTCGACCTCCGGGTCCATTGGGCAGGTGAAGACGGTGCCAGGAGGCGAATCCGGTGCCTTCGGCACCCGTCCTGTGAGGTAGGACTCTGGATCGGCGGCAAACTTCTCACGGCAACCGCTACAGCAAAAGTGGAACTCGCGGCCGCCGTGCGCGTAGCGGTGTGGGCCGCCGGGCGTGACGCTCATCCCGCAGACCGGATCGCGGAATCCGGTTTCTGTGTCGATTTCGTCCATTGGTGGGCTCCTCGTGAGACTCGACCGAGCTGGCGTTGTGGGTCCGAGGTCGTAGATCGCCGCTGTGTCGGCAGGTAGCATTGGGCGATGCACAGGGGAATCCATCCGACGATATTGGGATTGGCCGCTCTGGGCGTTTTCGCCCTGACGGCTTCGCCGGTGGCTGCGCTTCGAGCGAGCGAGGGCTGCGCTCACTCGAAGCTCGACAGCGGTCGCAAGATCGAGCGAAAAGTCCGGGTCGGCGAGCTCGACCGCGACTTTATTCTCGATGTTCCGGAAAGTGTGAAACCGCGAGAGCCGGTGCCGTTGCTGTTCGATTTCCATGGCTTCGGCCACAGCGGCGCGGGAGTTTGGAAGGTTTCGGCGTTCAAGGAGATCGCGCAACGCGAAGGGTTCGTCACGGTCTACCCGACCGGGTTGCCGATCACCATCGAGCTACGCGGCGCCAGCCATACCGGTCCGGGCTGGCAGATGCGGGCCGGCGACGACAATCGCGATCTGGCGTTCACGCGGGCAATGCTGGCGAGCATCGAGAGCGAGTACTGCATCGATCTCGATCGGGTCTATTCGACCGGTTTTTCGAATGGAGCGTTCTTCTCGTCGCTGCTCGGTTGTCAGATGAGCGACCGTTTTGCGGCGGTCGCGCCGGTCTCGGGCGGTGCCGTTCGCGACGAATGCGCTCCCAAGCGGCCGGTGCCGGTATTGATCCACCACGGCACCCGCGACGACCTGATCACGGTCGAACGGGCGCGAGCGAGTCGCGACCAGTGGTTGAAGGCGAATGGCTGTAAGCCGTCCGGGGACGAGCCGACTTCCGGACCGCGTTGCGAACGCTAC
>JANQHZ010000882.1 GCA_028282445.1 Candidatus Binatia bacterium
GCCCTGGTGGTTGTTCACTCGCTTTGGCTGAATCGATCATCGACCGCCTGCCGGACTCCGTCTATCGAGACGGTTCATAACTGCCGCTCGTCGTCTCGCCTGATTCGATCGACTTGCTTGAGCGGCCGCCGAGAATACCGCCGCGTCCATCTGTTGAGGCGATCCAGTGCGGGCGGAGCTCACCTTCGAGGGCTCGACCGTGTGCAGCGATCGTGACCCTCTGTGTTCCGGCGGCGATTGGAATGTCCCGCGAAGTAGCGCCGCCGTGCTCCTCGGAGACGGGCAAGGTGTCGTATCCGTCGATCGACAACATAGCCGGCGCGCCGCTCTCGAGTATGACTTGGTAGGTGGTCGCTTCGGGGAATATTACGTCACCCCGCCATCGCACCTCGGCGATCGGCAGCCACGGGCGCCTAGTCGGGTTCTTGGTGAGCCAAACCGCCGGTTCCCAGCGGCGCAGTAGCGCTCCGTCGGTAAGCCGATACTCGGCGGTCAGTCCCCACTCGGGGAGTGGGCGATTCAGAAGCATTGCCCCACGTGGGTGGGGCAGCTTGGGGTCGCCCATGAGAATCGGGGGCTTGTTGCGGTCGGCAGCGGGGGAGAACTCTACGTTGTACAGCCCGTGCATGAGCACGCCGGAGCTGAATCTGCGCCCGTTGATTTCGATCGGACAACTCGGACACCCGCGGACGGAAAGTCGCACGTACGACGTATCGAAGATCACGAGAGTGTTCTTGACCCGCGCCCTGGCTGCGATGTTGGTCGATGCGGACATCGATCGCGCCATGTTGAGCTGCTTGGCCGAATACGTCGCGAGCGCAAAGGTTGGATTATTCTCACCATTCGCTCGCTCCACGAGACTTGTGGGCGGCCCGAAGTAGTGCGCGAGTAGCTCGAGCAGCTCTCGCCCGGCGGCCATGCCCTGTGAGTCGCGCTGAACGTTCATCAGGATGGCCACCTGTTGGTCCTCGAACAAAAACCTCGGGAGTAGTGCGTCCTGTGGCCATGCGAACTCGAGAACCGGTCTCGCATCGCTGATCATCAGTTTGAAGTAGTCTGAGCGAGCAATGTCGGCGGTGACATGGAGTGGCACATTGGCTGGAACCGCTTCTGCTGCTGACGCTGCCCAGGAGAGCGTTGCCAGCTCACCTCGGTGCCAGCCCAGCTTGTTCGGATGAGCGTAAAAGTAGTCGTATAGGTTGAAGGTCACTGCACAAGTGAGCATCGCGGCGACCAGTCCGACCTGCCACGGCCGGCGGTCTTTGTTTGGAAGCCAGAGGTAGCCAAGCGGGATCGCAGCAATCGCGTATACGATGGGAGTGGCGCCGCAGCTTCGCCATGATGTGGGGCCATGGGTTTGCCCAGTCGCCAGCGCAGCCGGCAAGAGCATTACGGCAAGCGGCCAGAGGAGAGCTACGGTTTGCAGGCTCCTGTGTTGCCGGGCGAGGGCGATCACGCCGATGCCGAACATGGATGCGCTGACCGGATCGAGCAGGGGCTCGGACGGGCCTCTCGAATGGAAGAGCTCGTGATCGTCGGATCGATGGTTGAAAGACATTGCGACCTCGATCAACTGGCGGCCGGCGATGTTCGCGGCTTCCAATGCCGATCTGTCGTTGCCAACCCACACGTCGGCGTGGCGTCGGAACATGCTTGGTTGCTCATAGATGAGCGCGAGCCTCGGTGCTGCGACCGCCAAACAGGTAAGTAGCGCGAGAATGCCCCCGCCGATGACGCCTGAGATAGGTCTCTTGCGGGTCAGAAGCGCCAGATGCACCAGGATCCCGGCTGCAGCGAGGGGCAGCAGGGACGCAGCGTAGGTGTATAGTACGCCGGTTCCCAGGCCGATCCCGGACAGGAAAAAATGCAGCTGTCGACCGGTGCGTATTCCACGGATGAACCACAACAGCGCGAACAGCTCGGTCATGCCGTTGATGCTCCAGTGGTATCCGTGCCTCGACTGCAACACGTGCCACGAGGAAACCGCAAGCAGGAGGCCGGCAATGGTTGCGGTCCGACGACCGAGCAGGTCCCTTACCCAAAGGTATAGCAAGCCAACGGCGGCCGTCCCCTGGAGAGCGCTAACCATGCGCAGGGAGATCACGGGGTCGCGAAAGAAAAACTCGAGCAGCGCTATCGAGTACGCGTGCAAGTAAGTCGCATCCCAAGCACCGCTCGCGAAAGGGGAAGGGCGCGCACCGTCGAGGATGCGTGCCGCGTCGCGCGCGTACCTTGCTTCGTCGCCCCATACCAGCGGGGGAACCTCCCTAAGACCGACGGTCCGAAGAGTGAGGGCAAGGGCAATCAGTGCGCCCAAGACTACTCGATCCGCAGGGTCTATCCGAGGCGTCGGAGCGGTGTTGTTGGAGCGATCATGAAACCATGCGGCAAGAGCGAGACACAGGAGGCCGCTGGTGTACTGGGCGAGCTG
>JANQHZ010000904.1 GCA_028282445.1 Candidatus Binatia bacterium
CGCGGTCGACCTTGCAGACAATAAGCTCGAGCTGGCGCGCAACTTCGGCGCCACCCATACCGTCAATGGCGGCTCCGAGGATGCAGTCGCCAAGTGCAAAGAGCTCACCGGAGGACACGGGCCGGACTACAGCTTCGAGGTCGTCGGGGTTCCGCAATTGATGATTGATGCCAACAACGCGACCCGACGTGGTGGCACGACGGTGATCGTCGGGGTCGGCAAGTTGACCGATTCGGTTCCGTTCAACGCGCTGATGCTCTCGATGGACGGAAAGACCATCAAGGGTAGCTTCTATGGGGATACGAATTTTCGCTCCGACATGCCGATGCTGCTCGACCTCTACCGCGGCGGCAAACTGAACCTCGACGACATGGTGTCCCAGACGTACACCATCGACGAGGCCCCTGAGGCGTTCCAGGACATGCAAGCGGGCAAGAACGCGCGCGGTGTGATCGTCTACTGATCGATTGAAGGCCTCGGAGACCCCGAGGCCGGTAGTTTCCAAATCAGTCGAAGGCTCCGCTAAACGGCGGGGCCTTCGACCGGTCTCGACACGATGCGGAGGCATCTTGCTCCGCTGGAGCAGGGTGCAGCGGCGCAGGCTCGGCGCGGCACGTGCGGCGTCCAGCCCGTTCGCTCATTCGCAGGCGCTGGGTGATCTGCGTTGCGTTTTCTGATCACCCCGCATGGACTCTACCATGCGGTGGCGTGACAAATTGTGTCACCCGGACGCAACTCGCGCCCGCTCGCGCGGGTTGAGCTGCGAAGTGGTTGGACACGAAGGCTTTGGCATGGAACCTGCGAAATCGGCACGGACAAAGCCCCTCCGGCGTACCCAACGCCGGACCATACCTCGGTTGTTACAGAAGGAGATCAGCCATGTCCGTTATTCGCTCACAGCGTGGGTCTAACCCTCTTACAATGATGGCCGGAATCGCACTGATGATGAGTCTGATGGCCTACTCGGTGAACCAAATGCAAAACGAAGAGGGGAACGTCGAGGCCATCGAGAAGGCCAAGGATGCGGCTTGCGCGACCCAGCGCGCCCAGACCTCACGCGACATCCTGCTCTACTTGGTCGACAACCCGACCGACACCAACCCGACGATCGACCACCTGGCGAAGTCCGGGATCGAGATTCCCGTCTGTCCCGACGAAGGCGAGTACGAGATCTACGGTCGTCACGTGCTCTGCACCTTCCACAGTTACCAGGACGAATTTGAAGAAGCGGAGCGCGAGCTTGCGGAAGCTCAACAGAAGAACAAGCGTCTCTAGCTAGCTCACCATCGGTCAAGCGCGTTCGAGCCGGCTGTCGGACCGCGCAGAGATTCTGCGGTCCGCAGCCCGCTGCGTAGTGCTCGGTTGCCCGCGCCGAGCGCCTGAGGCTTCGCGCCTCAGGGGGTGATTACGACCTTACCCTTCACCTTACGGTCGGCGATCTCGTTGAGCGCCTCGGCGACGTTCTCGAAAGAGTAGGTGTTGGAAACGTGCGGCTTGAGTTTGCCGGCTTTGAACCAGGCCATCATCTCGGCGACGTTGTCCAGATGTTTCTGCGGGTCGCGCATGACGAAGGAGCCCCAAAAGACACCGACGATCTGGCAGCCCTTCAGCAGGACCAGATTGAGCGGTGGGGTCGGTATGCCCGCGGTGAAGCCGATCACCAGGAAGCGTCCTTCCCAGTTCGTCGCGCGTAGAGCTGCTTCTGCGTAGTCTCCGCCGACCGGGTCGTAGACTACGTCGGCGCCCTTGCCTCCGGTCAGCTCTTTGACACGGGTCTTGAGGTCTTCGTCCGTGTAGTTGATGACGTCGTCCGCCCCGTGCTGCTTGCAGACTGCGAGTTTTTCGTCGGTCGATGCTGCGGCGATCACTTTGGCTCCCATCACGTGGCCGAGCTCGACCGCGGCGAGGCCGACCCCACCGGCCGCGCCCAGAACCAGGAGGGTTTCGCCAGGGGCCAGATGGCCGCGGTCCTTGAGGGCATAGTGCGACGTGCCGTAGGTGAAGAGGAACGCCGAGGCGGTGACGAAGTCCATCTCGTCGGGAATCGGAACCGCGGAGTCGGCATTGATCGCGATTTTCTCGGCGAAGGCGCCTACCCCGGTCGAGGCCAGGATTCGATCGCCGACGGCGAGCCCGCTTACCCCATCGCCCAGCGCGGAGATGGTTCCCGAGATCTCGCCGCCGGGCGTGAACGGAAGTGCGGGTTTGAACTGGTACTTGTTCTGGATCACCAGCACATCGGGAAAGTTGACGCCGGCGGCAGATACGTCGACTACGACCTGGCCGGGCCCCGGCTTCGGGTCGGCGATCTCTTCGACGACGAGCGATTCGGGGGGGCCGAACTCTTTACACAGGACTGCTCTCATTTTGGGCTGAGCTCCTTCGGTTGAATGGTGGATCGTCGATGAAGCCGTTGTGCCCCGAGCCCACTGTTCGCGGCTCCGGCTTCAGTTCAAATCGATCCCTGCGAGCGCTTTGCGAATGTCGTCCGCGCTCTGGTGAAAAATCGGGAAATTCGAAGTCGACCATCGGACCACGCCGTCCTTGCCGACGAGGACGAGCGCCCGTTTGGCCGTCCGCAGGAAGCTCATCGCGCCATAGGCACGGCAGGTCTCGCCGCTCGCGTCGGATACGATCGGGAAGGGGAGGTCGTACTTCGACGCGAATGCCTGGTGCGAGTCGATCGATTGTGGGTTGATCGCGATGACGTTGATGCCGATGTCGGAAAACGACTCCAGGTTGTCGCGGTAGTTGCAGAGCTGCTTGGTGCACACCGGTGTGTCGTCACCCGGATAGAACACCAGCAATACAGGCCCGTTGGCGAGTTGTTCGCTCAGGCTGATGTCGCCCTTGTTGGAGGGGAGGGTGAAGTCCGGAGCGGTGCTGCCGATTTCGATCGTCATTGTGGCTCTCCCGTGAAGCGCGGCGGCGCTGTTCGAGCGGCGGAGTGGCCGCCATAGATTTCATACTATCGTGGAAGCCGTCTACCGGCGACAGGCGCAAAGGACTAACGTCGCCGGCATGACAGCAGGAGCCGACACCGTTGGTGACGCCGGAGAAGTTCGCAGAGTCGAGCTCGCCAGTGTCGGCTTGCTGGCGGCTACCGTCGGCTGGGGTGGGGCGTTCGTCGCCGGCAAGCTGGTATTGCAGGAGCTTCCGGAGCTGACCGCATCCGCGTGGCGGTATGCCGGCGCGACGATCGTCTTGCTTCCCTTCGGGAGCCGTCACTGGAGGGCAACGTCGCTGCGGCCGGTCGCGTTGCCGCTGGCGCTGATGGTCGTTTGTGGGGGCATCGTCTACCCGTGGCTGTTCATGGCGTCGCTGGCGCGCACGTCCGCCACCAATACCTCGTTGATCGTATCGATCATGCCGGTGCTGACCTGCCTGCTCTGCCCGTTGGTCGGCGAGAGAATCAGCCCCCGACGGTGGCTCGCGGTCGGTTTGGCGCTGGCGGGAGCGGTCGTGGTGATCGCGCGTGGCGACGTCGCCAAGCTCGCGGAGCTGCGGTCTGTCAATACCGGGGACCTGCTGGCGCTGGCGGCCGCGGTGGTGTGGTCGATCTTCAACCTGGCGTCTCGCAGCGTGGTCGTGCGTGTCCCGACGACTCTGGTCAACTCGTGCGTATTCGGCGGCGGTGCGCTCGTGCTGTTCGCGCTGGCGGCGCCCGAGCAGCCGATCGTGCGGCTTCTTGCCGCCTCGCCGCAGGCGATCGGTGGATTGTTGTTTCTGACACTGGTACCGACGGTTCTGTCCGGGCTGGCGTATCTGCATGCGGTGCGGGTCCTTGGCCTGAGTCGAACCGTCGTCTTCATCTACTGTGTGCCGTTCGTGACTGCGACGCTCGCCGCGCTCATCCTGGGCGAGGCGCTCGATTGGTACCAGGCCGGTGGCGGAGCCCTCATCTTCGCCGGCCTCTTGCTGGCGCTCGAACGCTCGGGCATGTCTGGATCGTGAGATGTCCCCCAGGTCGATCGCTATAGCCGCACTGCTCTCGCCACTCTTCATCGGCTGTACGGCTCCCGGGCAAATGCCTTGGGGGGGTGTGTGGGGACCGCCGCCGGCTCGCCTCGAGCTTCACCCGATCACGGGCCCGGAGCTGCGCAGGAAGATCGGCGAGGCGGACGCCGAGCTGGTGCTGGTGAACGTATGGGCGACTTGGTGCACCTCGTGTCGTGAGGAGTTTCCGGATTTGCTGGGAATTCGCCGCACTCACTCGCCGCGCGGACTCGCCGTGGTGATCGTCTCCGGCGACTTTCCTTCGGAGAGCGAACGAGCCCTCGAGTTTCTGGCGACGGCACGGGTCGATTTCCCCACTTACATCAAGAAGGGGAAGGACATGGAGTTCATCGACGCCCTGCATCGCGAGTGGTCCGGGGCCTTGCCTGCGACGTTCCTCTACGCCGACGGACAGCTCGTCGACTGGTGGGAGGGTTCCGCGTCGTATCAGGAGTTTGCGGCGGCCGTGGACGAGGCGCTTGCGGTCAAATCGGGACGCGCGCAATGAGGACGATCGCGCTCGCTCTGGTGCTGGCGATGGCGACGCCACTCTCCGCCCTCGAGCTGGGTGCGCAGATACCGTACGCCTCTCATTCGATGGTGGATGTCGACGCGCGGCGTTGGACGGTCGGGCAAGTGTCGGCAGAGCGCGGTACGTTGGTTCTCTTTATCTGCGTACACTGCCCCTGGGTGAAGCGCTGGAACGGACGCATCGCCGCACTCGGAGCGTTTGCCAAGAGCTCCGGCATCGGCGTCATCGCTCTCAACTCGAACGACCCGCGCAGAATGACCCAGGACGGGGTAGATGGGATGCGGCAGCAGATCGAAGCTCACGGCTTCGAGTTTCCATACGTCGTCGACAGCGGATCGGTGATGGCGCGTGGGTTCGGCGCGCAGCGAACCCCGGAGGCGTATTTGTTCGATGCGGCCGGGGCTCTCGTCTACCACGGTACGGTCGACGATAATGCGGCCGACCCCGACGCGGTCGGCACCCATTTTCTGCGCGACGCGATCGTATCGGTGGCGCTCGGAAAGCGCCCCGCGCTGGCGGAGACCAAGGCGCTCGGCTGTACCATCAAATTGTATCCAGAGCCGTAACATCTCGATTTTTCTCGCCCTCCCGTCGGTTGTGCCGGGCGGGGTCCCTTCCATTGGGCGGAGTCGTGTTGTTAGTATCGGCGAATTAGAGAGTGCCGTCGCCCCGCCGGGTTGCGGCCGTGAGGAATGGCGATGACGACCTGGAAAGAGAAGCTCGAGGGGCAGATGCCCGAAGACTGGGCGCGCGAAATCGATATTTTCGAGAATCAGATGGAGCTGCGCCGCCAGGGCAAGGTCGAGGAGAAGCTCTTCGCCGAGACCCGGCTGCGCCGCGGCGCCTACGGCCAGCGCTACGACAACGGCCAGCGCAACGACGGCACCGGCACCAAGCCGCTCGCGTTCCCGCAGGGGCAGTCGACCAAGGGCCCGGACACGGTGTGGGACGCTCCGGGCATGCAGCGCATCAAGATTCCATTCGGGGGAATGAATCCGGAGCAGATGGACGTTCTCGCCGACCTCGCCGAGGAGTATTCGGACGGCATCTGCCACATCACCACGCGCCAAGACATCCAACTGCACTACGTACATTTCGAAGACACGCCTCCGATGTTGCGGCGCCTGGCGGCTGTCGGGATTACCACCCGGGAGGCTTGCGGAAACTCGGTGCGCAACGTCACCGCTTGTCCGCTGGCCGGCGTCTGCCGCGACGAGTCCTTCGACGTGACGCCGTACGCCAACGCGACCATGCAATTCCTTCTCGGTCACCCCGACATCCAAGACTTCGGTCGCAAGTTCAAGATTGCGTTCTCCGGATGCCGGCAGCACGCCTGCGGTCTGGTGACCATGCACGACATGGGCGCGATCGCGGTGACGCGCGAGGTCGACGGCAAGACCGTGCGCGGTTTCGAGCTCTACGTCGGCGGCGGATTGGGCGCCGTACCCCACGAGGCCGTACTCTATGACGATTTCGTCGCCGAGGACGAGATTCTCCCGATCGCCCAGGCGATCTCACGTGTCTTCGCGCGGCTCGGTGAGAAGCGGAATCGCGCCCGCGCGCGGGTGAAGTTCCTGGTCAAGAGCCTGGGCATCGACGAGTTCAAGCGCTTGGTCGAAGAAGAGCGCAAGACGCTTCCGCACGACGAACGCTGGACCGCGTACATCGAAGAGTTGCCGGCGTACGGTGAGAAGCCGCTCAAGGACGGATCCGCGCTCAACGGTGCCGGCCGGCCCGAAGGGTTCGAGCAGTGGTACGACACCAACGTCTACAAGCAGCGTCAGGAAGGCTATTGCGTGGCCGCGGTGACGCTGCCACTGGGCGACATCACCTCGTACCAGATGCGTGCCCTGGCCGAGATCGCGCGTCGCTATGTCGGCGAGTCGGTACGCACCACCGTCGGGCAGAACGTCGTCCTGCGCTGGGTGCGCGAAGCCGACCTCATCGAGCTCTACCAGGAGCTCGACGCCCTGGGCCTGTCGGCGCCGGGCGCCGAATCGATCGTCGACATCGTGGCGTGCCCGGGCACCGACACCTGCAAGCTCGGAATCGCGTCGTCTCGCGGTCTAGCCGCGGAGTTGCGTACGCGACTGGCGGCGAAGGCGGTGGAGCTCGATCAGGCGGTTCGCGACATGCGCATCAAGATCAGCGGCTGCTTCAACTCGTGCGGCCAACATCACGTCTCCGACCTGGGGTTCTACGGGGTCAGCCGCAACGTCGGCGGCTACACGGTGCCTCACTTTCAGGTCGTCGTCGGCGGCAAGTGGGTCGATAACGCCGGATCCTACGGCTTGCCGATCGGCGCGGTGCCGTCGAAAAACATTCCCGATGTGGTGACCTGCTTCACCGACGCGTTCTTGAAGGAGCGGGAAGGGCAAGAGAGCTTTCAGCAGTATGCCTCCCGGGTCGGTAAGAAGGCGCTCAAGGAGAAGCTCGGCGACTTGACCAAGGTGCCGGCTCGCGACGACGACGCCTGGTACTACTCGGACTGGGGCGACCCGCGCGAGTTCACGATCGGCGACATGGGCACCGGAGAGTGCGCCGGTGAGGTGGTATCGCTGGTCGAATACGATTTGTCGTTTGCCGAAGAGCTGGTCTTCGAGGCTCAGCTCCATCTCGACGACGGTCAGTTCGAGGCCGCTGCGGAGAAGTCCTTCAAGGCGATGTTGCAGGGGGCCAAGGCGTTGGTGAAGATGCAGTTTCTCGACGTCACCGACGACCCGGACCACATCGTCTCGGAATTCAGGCAGCGCTACTACGACACCGAAGTCTTCTTCGATCGCTTCGCTGGTGGAAAATTCGCGCAGTATCTCTTCCGACGTCACGAGTCGAAGGAGGGCGCCGGCGACGCCGCATCGGCGCGAACCCTGGTCGAAGAATCCAGTCTCTTCGTGGAGGCTTGCCATGCGTGCTCCGCCAAGGTGCAGGCTCAGGGAACGGCGCGCGAGGGCGACGCGACTTCGTCGGTCGTCACCTTGGAGATCTGATCGCAATGGCGCACTCGGTAGACAACCTGCAACGTATCGGAGTGAAGTTCTTTCTCTCCGAGGCTCCCGACCCGGAAAAGGTGATCGGGGTCTTTCACCGCTGGATCCAGAACGGCTCCGTCGACGGAATGTTGATCGACGTGGCTGACTACTCGCACGTCGAGCAAGGACCCGGTGTCCTGTTGGTCGGGCACGAGGGCAACTACGCAGTCGATTGGACGCGCAATCGACCGGGCGTCGTTTACTATCGAAAACAGCCGCTCGAGGGCGACCTGGGTGAGCGCCTGCGTACCGTCTGCGAGACGGCGCTGCAGGCCGCCGAGCTGCTCGAGGACGAGAGCGATCTCGGAGCCGGCGCCAAGTTGCGCGGCGACGAGGTGCAGATCTTCGCGAACGATCGCTTGCTCGCGCCGAACGATGCCGGCACCCAGAGCGCTTTCCAGCCGGCGCTGGACGGTCTGCTCGATCGACTCTTCAACGGCTCATCTCGCCAGCTCTGCCGCGACGAGGACCCCAAAGAGCGTTTCAACATGGACGTCAAGGCGGAGACCGGAGCGGCTGCGGCCGCACTTCGCGCCCGGCTCAACGACTGACTGCGAAACTGCTGGTCGAGGCAGACGAACGCTGATTGCGTTTGAATGGGTTGAGCTGGCTGGCCAGCGGCGGGGGGCCTATAGTCCTACGCGATGGTTTGCTCGAGGTGTGGCAAGCATGCGGTCGAGAACCAGCGTTTCTGTGTTGGTTGCGGCCAGGCGCTGACGGATTCCTGTCCGAAGTGCGGCCGCGACACGCAGGCGGGTGACCGTTTTTGCGGGGCTTGCGGCACGGCGCTGGCGGGCGCGCCCGAGCATTCGCCGCGAAGGTATACGCCGAAGCATCTCGCCGAGCGGATCTTGCGACAGCGCGCCGCGATCGAAGGCGAGCGCAAAGAGGTCACGGTACTGTTTACCGATATCAAGGGCTCGATGGATCTTGCTGCTTCCGTCGATCCAGAAGAGTGGCACGCCATTCTCGACCGGTTTTTTTCCGTGCTCACCGAAGGCGTGCATCGCTTCGAAGGCTCGATCAATCAGTACACCGGCGACGGCATCATGGCCCTTTTCGGCGCGCCGATTGC
>JANQHZ010000913.1 GCA_028282445.1 Candidatus Binatia bacterium
AGTTGTCCGAACAAGTGGTGGAATCGAAACCAACGTCCCTCGCTATCCAGGTCGATGACAAAGAGGTTCCGGCGTCGGATCTCTTCCAGCGCCGCAGCACCCGCGCTCTCCGCAGCGACCGGATCGTCGACGCCGTGGACGAAGCCGCAAAGGGGGGCGCAGAATCGATCGAGGAGCGACAGCTCGAGTAGGTGCTGGGCGATGTCGGGGGTCTGCCGCTCGAGCACTTCGCTGACCAGGTACGTAACTGCCGCCCCCGTATCGGCCCCGGCCGCCGCGAGGAATCCCGCGATATCCGCTTCGCTGCGCATCGATTGAGCGACCATGCGCAACCCGGCGGGCCACCCCTCGAGCCTGCCCTCGATCTCCGCGATGTCGCCGGGGTCGAGGCTGAGGTTCAAGGCGCGTTGGAGAAAGCTCGTGGCCTCGGCCAGGTCGAAGCGTAGTCGCGAAACGTCGATCTCGGCCACTAGGCCGCGCCCACGAAGTGTCGACAACGGAAGTCGCGGCTCGGTGCGCGATAGGATGATGAGGTGAAGCTTCGGCGATGGATGAACCATCACTGCAGTAAGCAGCTTCTCGACCGGTCCCGGCTCGATCAAATGGAAGTCGTCGAGTACCAGAGCGAACGGCTCGGGAGCGAGCTCGAGCTCGTTGATCAGGCTAATGGCGATCGAATCCTCATCGGGTAGTCGCGGTGCGGCCAGGGTTTCGGCGACCCCCGAAAAGATATTCGGGAATAGTGTGCGCACCGAAGCGACCAAGCAGGCGAGAAACGTGCGCAGATCGTTGTCGTCCCGGTCGAGCGAGAGCCACGCTGCCGGGCGCGCGCCTCTTTGCAGCCACAGGCTTGCGAGAGTGCTCTTGCCGTAGCCGGCAGGGGCGGCGATGACCGTCAGCGGTAGAGCGAGATTCGAGTCGAGGAAGTCGATTAGCTGGTTGCGTTCGACCACATCGTCCGTGCTTGGTGGCGGGTGGAGCTTCGTCTGCAAGACCGGGATCATCGTCGGACCCATGTCCCGTCTTGCCCTACCGCCGCGACGCGAACCGATGCGCCCCGTTCCCCTGCGGCTAGAGCGCTTCTGACTGGGCTGCTTGGCGTCCATCGATCACGGTGGTCGCCAGAAACGAGTGGCGAGCGAGCGCAATCTTCGCCGAATCCCCAGTCGTGTCAACGGGCGACCCGGTGGCACCAGCCGCGGACAGACCCGCATCCCCAGTTGTGTCCGACGGCCTACGTTCACTTCGTAGCGCAGTCGCACTTAGCCCGCGGTTGTACGCCGCAATCGAAAAAGCCCTGCCAGGCACCGACCTGGCAGGGCTTTATTCACCATACGAGCTGCGACTTACGGCAATGTGATCACATCAGCCTCGGCCCGATCGCCCTGCTGGTGGATGTTGAAGTCCGACTGTTCGGCTCCCCTCAGGTAGACCAATCCGAACACGGGGTTACCAATGGCAACCTTCGTGGGCGGCCCCTGATTCAGACCGCCGCTCAGACCTGCGAAGGCTGAGACGCTGTAGACGCCTTCGGTCGCCACACCCACCAAGCCGCTACCGATCGCGCGCAGTCGGGTCTGCGCGGCGACCGTACCACCGACGCCGGCGTTGAAAATCGATCGGGTCGGATCGGTCGTGTCGATCGTCGACAGAACGCGCTCGAACTTGCAATCGACGCTACGGCTGGTCGAAAACCGCTGCTCGAACTCGTTGTACACCAAGTATTGGACCACCGCATTCCCTGGAATTTGCCGGAGATAATCCTGCGTGCACGGGACCAGCGTAAGCCGCGTTGCCGTCGTACCGGGACCGGACTCCAACAGGAATCCATTGGTCTCGGCCACTTGTTCCGTCAACCGGCGCTCGCCGAGCGCTGGGTGAACGACACCGTCGAAAAGGTGGTTGACGATCAACACCTCCGGGCAGCCCTCGTACTCCGCGCCGCCGCCCCCGAGGATCAGTTCCTTGTCGTCGTTGACCGCTCCCTCGATCGCCTTGATACCGATCGCATTATGCTTGGCTACGGAATAACCAGGCTCACGAAACGCCATGCGCGTGCTCTCGCCTTTCAAGACGTTGCGGTCGCTCGGCGTTCCGTCGTCGTTGATCGCGATACACTGCAGTACGCCGTTGTACGGGAGCTCCGCCACCGGCGGGATGCTACTACCCGCGTTGCTGCTTCCATCCGGCCCGGTGCTCCCGATCGCGCCGGTAAGCGGGAAGTCGCTACCGGCCAGGCCTTCCGAGACCACCCAGCCGATCGGCTGCCGCGGCGTCAGGCGTACCCTAAAATCGGTTTCCAACCAGCCCGGATCACACGTCCCACAGCCAGTCGACGGGTCACAGCAGTCAGTCGGGAAAACGCAAACCTCGCCGGTATTCGAGCAATGGTAGTTCGCATTCTGGTAGAAACAGTGAACCAACACCGGCTCGAGCGAGGTGTTGCTCAGCTGAACGATCGTGTCCCCGGCCGCGCCGGCGCGCACCCCTCGCTCCCCGGTGGCGATGATGTCCGGCCACACCACGATTGCCGCTGCCTGATCGGACACCACGTCCGCTGAGGTGGGGCCACAAAGGCACGCCAACAGCCCCGCCACCGCTACCGGAAAGCCCATCTGCACCTGGTACCGCTTCATCGGAACAACCTCCCTACTCTCTCTCGTTCTCCGGGACCGAAAGTCCTTCGCCACCGGGCACCCGGTCGGCATCGCGCGTCCAACTTAGAGCAAATCGGAGCAAAATTTGAAGCCCGATCGGCGGATAATATTTCGTTGAGGCCTTTTCACCGTACACGCCCAGAACGGAAAAGGGCGGAATGCGCGTTGCGCATTCCGCCCTCGACCTAGGTTGCAGGATATCTCCCTATTACGGGATCGTGATCACGTCCGCTTCGGCGCGGTCACCCTGCAGATTGATGTTGAACGACGATCGCGAGACGCTCGTCGCGTCCCCGTCGTCCCTCGTGACCCATTCGTTCGCCACACCGATCAAGCCACTGCCGATCGGGTTCATGCGGGTCTGACCGACGATCGTGCCGCCGACGCCGGCGCTGAAGATCGAGCGCTCCGGGTCGTTGGTGTCGATCTCCGACAGACGCCAGTCGGCCTTGCACTCGGCCGTGCGGCTAGTCGAAAAGCGCTGCTCGAACTCGTTGTACACCAGGAACTGAACAACCGCCGAACCAGGGATCTGGCGCAGGAAGTCGTTCGTGCAAGGTACGAGCACGAGATTGGTCAAGCTCTCGGCGTCATCCGTGTCGATGGCCGGGTGAACACCGAGGTCGAACATGTGGTTCAGGATCAGGATGTTCGAGCAACCGTTGTACTCAGCCTCGCCGCCGCCAAGGATGAGCTCCTTGTCGTCGTTGACGGCGCCCTCGAGCGCCTGGATGCCGATCGCGTTGTGCTTGGCAACATCACCGTCGAGACCGTAGACCAAGGTGGCCTCGCCCTTCAGCACGTTGCGGTCCGACGGGGTGCCGTCGTCATTGATCGCAATGCACTTGAGAGCACCGGTGTAGGGCTCTTCGGCCACCGGCGGTACGCGACTGCCGGCGTTGCTGCTTCCGTCCGGTCCGGTGTTACCGAAACGACCGTCGAGCGGGAACTCGCTCAGGCCCTCACTCGCGACCCAGCCAAGCGGCTGGCGCGGGGTCAGGCGGACACGGAAGTCGGTTTCCAACCAGCCCGGCTCGCAGATTCCGCAGCCGGTGGAACCTTCGCAACAGTCTTCGGCTTCCACGCAGACCGTTCCGTCGTTG
>JANQHZ010000915.1 GCA_028282445.1 Candidatus Binatia bacterium
GCTGGCGGTCGCACACTCGAACCGCGACGCGCAGGCCAAGAGTCTGGAGATCGCCGAGACCCGCTTCGAATTCGGCGCGGTGTCGGAACGCGACGTCGCACAATCGCGGTCGCAGTTGCGCGATACCGAGGCCCTCATCCCCGCCCTCGAAGCTCTGATTCGCCAGTCTCAGAACGCCCTGTGCGTTTTATTGGCGATGCCGCCGCGCGATCTATCGGACCTCCTGGGCGGTGAGGGTGACGCCAGTATCCCGGTGCCACGCAGAGAAGCGGTGGCGGCGGGCGTTCCCGCCGAGTTGCTGCGCCGCCGCCCCGACGTTCGACGGGCCGAGCGGGCAGTCGCCGCGCAAAGCGCGCAGATCGGTGTCGCTCGCGCCGATCTGTTCCCGAGTCTCGAGCTGGTCGGAGCGATCGGTTTTGCCGCGGAGGACGCCGACAAGCTGTTTCGCGGCGATGCCTTTACCGCCTTCGGCGGGCCGAGCTTGCGCTGGAACATTCTGAACTACGGACGGATCCGCAATAACGTCCGCGCCCAGGATGCGGCTTTTCAGAGGCTCGTGGTGACGTACGAGGATGCCGTTCTGCGCGCACAGCAAGAGGTCGAGGACTCGATGGCGCGCTATCGCGCTGCCCGTCGGCGGGTCGGTCTGCTCGCCGATGCAGCTCAGTCGGCGCGCAAGGCGGTCGACCTCGCTACGCTGCAGTACCGCGAGGGCGCGGTCGACTACAACACCGTGATCACGACGCAGCAGTTTCAGCTCCAGGCCGACGACCGCTTGGTGACGACCCGCGGCGACGTCGTGCTCAATCTAGTCGCCTTGTACCGGGCGCTCGGCGGTGGATGGGAGCGGCGCTTGGGCGACGATTTCGTCGACGAAGAGACCAAGCGCGAGATGAGCGATCGCACCGCGTGGGGCGGGCTGCTCGACTCGGAAGAGCGGGCGAACGAACTCGAAGCCGCTCGCAACGGTACCGAGTCGGACGACGGTTGGTGGCGCTGGCGGTGGTGGTGGCCGCGATTCTGAGGTCGGCGGCGGCTCAAGCCGTCGCAGCCTGACTCGGCAGCAGAACGCAGAAGGTCGTCCCGGCACCGACACTGCTCTTGGCGGCGAGTTGGCCCCCTAGCAGGTCGACGAGGTTCCGAGACAGGCTGAGGCCGAGTCCGGTGCCGCCGAATTTGTTGTTGGAACCGCTCGCCTGGTGGAAGTCGGTGGCGAGCCACTCGAACGCCGAGTTGTCCATACCGATGCCGGTGTCGGAAACGAAGATCGCGACTCCGTCTTCGGGGATCAGCGGCTCGCTGCTGCCGTCGTTCAGCACCCGCATCTGGCGCACTTCGCCGCGATCGACTTCGCCGTTGCCGCGTACGATCACCCGGATCTCTCCGTGCTCGGTAAATTTCACCGCGTTGCCCAGGATGTTCGTGAGCACCTGTCGAATCTTGTCGCCGTCACTGACGATCGATCTCACGGTGGGGCTGCAATCGAGCTGAAGATCGAGGTTCTTTTCTTCGGTCAGGGGTCGGAATCCCTCGACGACCTCGCGGGTGAGCTCGGCAACCGAGATCCCCTCACGTTGGATTTCCATCTTGCCGGCTTCGACCTTGGCGGAGTCGAGCAGATCGGACAGCAAGACGGGAAGTCGGGGGCCAA
>JANQHZ010000926.1 GCA_028282445.1 Candidatus Binatia bacterium
CTCGGCGTGTCTACGCACGAGGCATGGGAGCCTACCGCCGTCACCCTGCATCTGTCCTATCGCACCGACCGGCTCATCATCCCCGGCAAAGGCACCGACCGCGAAGTGCAGGAGCGGGTCGATTTCGGCGTCTCGGAGTCCGGCATCACCGCCACCAACGACCTCGATCACTCGATCCGCATCGTCCGGGCCGAGGGCAAGCCTCTGCCCAACCCGATCGTCACCGTGGAGCTGAACACCTGCCAAGACGCGCCCGCGCCCACGCTCGATGATCTGTCTTGCGTAGTCGAGGGATGCGCCGGCGTCGGCGGGGCGATCGAAGGCGGTTGTCTGTGCGAGGTGAGGCTCGCGCAGACGCAAGCGCCGAAGGCACAAGACTGAGTCTCGGCAGGGCCTCCCTGGGGCCTCAGCCGGCGGAAACGGTCTCAGCTGCGGCTTCCGGAAACGCCGGAAGGAACAACCGCACCGTCGTACCACGATGGAGCTCGCTCTCGATCGTCATCCAGCCACCGTGCGCCTGGACAATATGCTTGACGATCGCCAGCCCGAGCCCGGTGCCGCCCAGCTCGCGCGAGCGCGCCTTGTCGACGCGGTAGAACCGCTCGGTAAGCCGCGCGAGGTCCTCGGGCGGGACTCCCACCCCGGTGTCGGCCACCGCGATTTCAATGAATCCCGCGGCGTGATCGGTCACCACGGCGATCTCGGGAGGGGGCGTCCCATCGGCGACGGAGCCGACGACCCGCACGTGGCCGCCGCTCGGCGTGTACTTGATGGCGTTGTCGACCAGGTTGAGCAACGCCTGCTCGAGGCGATCGGCATCGGCGTCGACCGCCGGCAACTCCTCGCCGACCGAGTTTTCCAGGGTTACCCCCGCCCCCGACGCCTTGGTGCGGAGAGTGTCGAAGCAGGCGCTGGTCACTTGGCGCAGCTCCTGGGCATCGCGGTGGAGCTCGGTACGGCCGAGCTCCAGGTCGGACAGGGTCAGCAGATCGTCGACCAGGCGACCCAAACGGTCGCTGTGACGTTCGATGATGCGAAGAAAGCGCTCCGCCTTGTCGGGATCGTCCTTCGCTCCCTCGAGTAGGGTCTCGGTATAGCCGCCGATCGCCGCAAGTGGCGTGCGCAGCTCGTGCGAGACGTTGGCGACGAAGTCGCGACGGATTCGCTCGAGTTGCCGGATCGACGAAATGTCGTGAAACACCAACACGAACCAGCGCTCCATCTCCTGGCGCGCCGGCAGCCGCGAGGCGGTAACTTGCAACGTCAGCGCCTGGGCCGAGTCGACGACGACTTCCTGAACGATCGGCTGGCCCCATTCGCCTTCGCTGCGAACCAGCCCGACCATCTCGTGCAGGTCGGGGTGACGACTGAGCTCCGCCAACAGTCGACCGGCATGGGCTTCTCCGTCGGGGAGATCCAACAACTGCTCGGCGCGCGAGTTGGCGAGCACGACCCGCCCGTCGCCGTCGATCACGACGACGCCCTCGACCATGCCGTCGATCACCTCGCCGAGTCGCCCGACCTCACGTTCGTAAACGACGGCGTCGGACCGCCATCGCTCGAGGTTGAGCCGAACCGCCTCCTGTTCGTCGGTCCACGCTGCGGGTAACTCGGACGTGGGCTTACCGGCGCGCCGATCCGCTGCCAACGCCGACGCGAGCTCGTCTACCCAACGGCGCCAACGAGCGCGGCGCACGACCAAGGCCGCGAACAACGCGGCCGCTACGACCCATCCCATCCATTCAAAGAAGGCCAATTCGGCGCCAATCACTCGAGAGCGTCGGGGCTAAACTTGTAGCCGACTCCTCGCACGGTGTGAATCAACTCGGGGTGGGCGGGGTCACGTTCGACCAAGATGCGCAGCCGGCGAACGTGCACGTCGATGGTGCGCGGCTCGACGTAGGTATCGCCGCCCCAAACCAAGTCGAGGATGGTGAGCCGGTCGAAGACCTTGTTGGGGTTGCGCGCGAAGAACTTGAGCAGCTCGAATTCACGCAAGCTCATCTCCAAAGGCTTGCCGTCGAGCCATACTTCGTGACTCTCGAAGTCCATCTTGAGACGGCCGCGCTCGAAAACGTCGCGCCGGCCCTCCTCGACCCCGCCCGAATCGCTGCGCCGCAACACCGCCTTGACGCGCGCCACCAGCTCGCGCGGACTGAACGGCTTGGTGATGTAATCGTCGGCACCGAACTCCAGGCCCAAGACTCGATCCACTTCGGTCGCCTTGGCCGTCAACATGACGATCGGGAGCTTCGAAGAGCGCGGTCGCTGGCGCACCATCTTGCAGATATCGAGACCGTCGGCGTTGGGCAGCATCAGATCGAGGATCATGAGCGACGGGTTGGACTCTTCGACGAGCTCGAGCACACGGTCTCCGTCTTCGCTCTCGACGACGTCGAAACCGCCCTGCTCGAGGTTGTAGCGCACGAGCTCGCGAATGTCGGGCTCATCCTCCACGACCAGGATCTTCTGGCGTCCTCCTTCGTTCATAGCTCCGTCGGTGGCTCCTCGAGATGTCGAATGCTCTTTCCCTTTACCATGAATACGACCATCTCGGAGATATTGGTCGCGTGATCGGCAACCCGCTCGAGGTACTTGGCAACAAATATGATTCGCATCGCGCGTGAGATCGTCGCTGGGTCTTCGACCATGTACGAGAACAACTCGCGGAAGATCTGCTCCATCAGGCCGTCGACGGCGGCGTCGGCGTGACAGACCCTCAGGGCGAGATCGACGTCCTCGCGCACGAAGGCGTTCAGGCAGTCCTGGAGCATCTCCTGCGTCATACGCGCCATTCTCGGCAGGTCGACGTAGGGCTTCAGCTGCGGCTCCAAGCTGAGCTCCATGGCCCGCTCGCAGATATTCTCCGCCATGTCGCCCGCTCGCTCGAGGTCGGCGTTGATCTTCATCGCGGTGGTGATGAAGCGAAGGTCTCGAGCGGTAGGTTGGTGTAGCGCCAGGAGTCGCAAGCACACCTCGTCGATCTCGACGTCCATTCGGTTGACGACGTGGTCGCGCGCAATGATCTTCTCCGCGCCGCGCACGTCGCGTTCGATCAGTACCCGAACGGCATCGTCGATCTGCTTCTCGACGAGTCCCCCCATCTCGAGGACGCGCCGGCGCAGGTCGCTAAGCTCGTCCGCGTAGCGACTGTCGATGTGTCGTTTCGCCTGCATGGGAGTCTCGTCGGCCGCCCTCTAACTCACCGCCACGGCCTCAACCAAATCTCCCCGTGATGTAGTCTTCCGTCTGCCGCTTGGTCGGGTTGGTGAAGATCTCTTGCGTAGGCCCCGTCTCGACCAGCTCCCCGAGGTACATGAACGCCGTTTGGTCCGAAACACGCGCTGCCTGCTGCATGTTATGGGTGACGATCACGATCGTGTAGCGCTCTTTCAGCTGGTGGATGAGGTCTTCCACCTTGGCGGTCGCAACCGGGTCGAGCGCCGAGCACGGCTCGTCCAGGAGCAACACCTCGGGCTCGATCGCGATCGCCCGAGCGATACAGAGGCGCTGCTGCTGGCCGCCCGATAACCCCAAGGCGCTATCCTGCAGGCGGTCCTTCACTTCCCCCCAAAGCGCCGCTCCGCGCAGGCTGCGCTCCACCCGCTCGTCGAGCAGCGCCTTCTGCTTCATGCCGTGAATCCTGCAGCCGTAGGCGACGTTCTCGTAGATCGTCTTCGGGAACGGATTCGACTTCTGGAACACCATGCCGATGCGCTTGCGCAGACTGTTCACGTCGATCTCCGGCCGAAAGATACTTTCCTCCTCGAAACGGATCTCGCCTTCGATGCGAACACTGTCGACCAGGTCGTTCAGCCGATTGAAGCACCGCAGCAGTGTCGATTTGCCGCAGCCGGACGGACCGATGAAAGCTGTCACCTGCTTCTCGGGTATCTCGAGGGAGATCTGGTTCAGAGCACGGGCGTTTCCGTACCACAGCGACAACTCGTCGACGTCGAGAATTCGCGGATCAGGCCCGGTACCCACCGAGGCCGAAGACGGTTCCGTCGCCATCAAGGCTTCGCCCGATTCGAGATCGGTGGACTGTCTCATTGCGGTCGCTTTGAGAGCCATACCCTCGGTCATCATAGCTACTTTTTCCCTTCAATTAAACGGCGCTCGTCGAGTAGCCGCGACGCACCCGGTTTCGGACCACGACCGCCACCAGATTCATCGCCACGACCACGGCGACCAACAATAGCGCCGTCGCAAACACCAAGGGCTGCGACGCCTCGACATTGGGACTCTGAAAACCGACATCGTAGACATGAAATCCGAGGTGCATGAACTTTCGCTCGAGGTGCACGAACGGAAAGTGGTGATCGATCGGCAACGATGGAGCGAGCTTAACCATGCCGACGATCATCAGAGGCGCTACCTCGCCGGCGGCGCGAGCCATCGCCAGGATCATGCCGGTCAGGATCCCGGGAGCCGCCGCGGGTAGTACCACCCTCCAAATCGTCTCGAACTTGGTCGCTCCGAGCGCGAGCGAGCCCTCTCGAACGATGCGCGGCACAGCCGCCAGGCCTTCTTCCGCCGCGACGATCACCACTGGAACCGTCAACAATGCGAGTGTCAGACTGGCCCATAGAATCCCGCCGGTGCCGTAGGTCGGCGTTGGCAGCGCCTCCGGGTAGAAAATCTGGTCGATCGTGCCACCGATCAGGTAGACGAAGAAGCCGAGTCCAAAGACTCCGAAGACGATGGAGGGCACCCCGGCGAGGTTGTTCACGGCGATGCGAACGGCGCGCACGACCGGGCCCTCCTTGGCGTACTCGCGCAGGTAGAGCGCAGCCAGCACGCCAAAAGGAACGACGGCGAAGGACATCAGGAAGACCATCATCACCGTGCCGAAGATCGCCGGGAAGATCCCCCCCTCGGTATTCGATTCGCGCGGTGAACCGGAGACGAACTCCCAGATCCGGCTGAAGTAAAGTAGCAACGAGTCGATGGCGCCCATCGCATTGGGTCGCAGACAGCGGACGATTTCGCCGACGACGATCGCCTTGCGCTCGCCCGTCGCCGCTTCCATCACCACCTGTTGATCGGCAAGACGATCGCGCATCGCGAACAGCTGGGTGGCCAGCGACTCGTAGCGTTGATTCAGCTCGGTTTCGCTGCGACCGAATCGAGCGCGATCCGCGGCGTCCGCCCCGCCCTCGAGATCCGCCCTACGCTGGTCCAGCCGCAAGCGCTCGATCTGATAGTTGACGTCTCCGATCGGTCCGGCTTCGAGCGCTTCGATCTCGGCACGCTCCTCCATTTTGGAAGCATGAACCGCCGGGAACGCACTCCACACCGAGTCTGCCCCTCGGCTTACCACCTCGCCCGCCTGTCGGAGCTCCAACATGCGACCATAGAAGTTGCCCCACTCCATCCGCTCGAGCAGGACCACGTCCTCGGGATAGGTAACCGCTTCGACCTCCGACTCGCGTACCCAACGGAAGTCGAGCCCGTAAAGATCCCTGTTGCCGATCTTCATGCGCATGCGCTGCTCGCCTTCCCAAGCCGCCTCATCTGCCGGCACTTCCTCGACTCCGTGAATTTCTCCGAGCAGGCGACCGCCGCCGCGCAGCTGCAGCTCCGCGACTCCGGATTGCCAGAAGTAGGCCAACCCGTGCATGCCGATGAGCAGAAGCAGTCCAACCACCAGCAACAGATTCAGCGCCAGCGCACCACCGCAGAGCCAGGTGAAAAACTGTCCGATACGGTCGGTCGTCGACATTCGAGAAGTCATCTAACCGCTTACAGGCGCGCGTACCGTTCGCGCAATCGCTGGCGAACCAGCTCGGCAGCCGTGTTGACCGCAAAGGTGACGATGAAGAGCAGAAGCGCCGCGAGGAACAGGACTCGATACAATGTGCCAAACTGGGGAGCTTCCGGGATCTCCACGGCGATGTTCGCCGACAGAGTCCGGAACCCGTTGAAAGGGTTCCAATCGCGGATCGGAGTGTTGCCGGTCGCCATCAGCACGATCATGGTCTCGCCCACAGCACGGCCGAAGCCGACCATGATTGCAGAAAAGATCCCTGGGCTCGCAGTCGGCAAGACGATCCGCGACACCGTCTGCCAGCGATTCGCTCCCAAGGCGAGCGAACCAGACACGAGATTGCGCGGCACGTTCGAGAACGCGTCTTCCGAAATCGCGAAGATGATCGGGATGACCGCGAACCCCATCGCCAAGCCCACGATCACGGCATTGCGTTGATCGTAGTGAAGCCCCGTCATGTTCCGCAGCCAGGCTTGAAAGTTGCCCCCAAAAGCCAGCGCCTCGAAGGTATCGTCGAAAGCCACGCAAACAGCGCCGGCCACGGCGAGGGTCAGCGCAAAGGCCAGCGCTTCGCTGCCGAGCGGCATGCGATTGCGCCAGTTGACAGGCAGCCGCTCCCAAAGAAGGCCGGTGCCTACGATCACCAGTGGAAAAGCGATGACCATCAGGATCAAGGTCGAGAACGATTCCTCGACGCGCGGCGCCAGCCACAACCCGGCAAGAAAGCCGAGAACCACGCTGGGCAGAGCCGCCATGATCTCGATTGTCGGCTTGATGATGTTGCGCAGGCGCGGGTGCATGAACTGCGACACATACATCGCCCCCAGCACACCCAAGGGAATTGCAAGCAATAGTGAGTAGATCGTGCCCTTGAACGTACCGATCAGGAGCGGCGTCAGACTGTACTTCGGCTCGAAGTCATCCGTGCCGCTGCTCGACTGCCAGACGTAGTCGGGCTCGTCATACCCCTCGTACCACACCGGAGCGAAAAGCGACCAGAGGCTCACATCCGGGTGGGGATTGTCGACGTCGAGCACCGACAGCACCCGCGATCCGGCGAGCAGGATTCCGTCCGCTTTCGGTGTCACCGCAATCGCGCCGATCGACTCGACCCCAGCGGAACCGCGCCACAGCACACGCTCGGAGGTCGAATAATACAGGCCGACCATGCCCGAGTCGTCGACCGCGACGAACCCCTTATCGCGACGCGAAGGAGCGATGTGACGAATCGCCGCCGGCTGCGGCGGGAACTGGCGGATCAGGGTCAACCCATGTGAACCGTCCTCGCGCGTGGCGCGGTACCAGACCTGCAAGCCGCCATCGGCGAGGCCCACTACCAAGGCGCGGCCGCCTAGCAGAAGATTGAGCGCTGTGATGTCACCGTCGATCAAGGTCACGTCCGGCACGGCCGAGACGCGCGGATACAAATTCCAGTGGTAGAGCCGGCCGTCCGGACCGGCACCAAACAGGTGCTCCTGCTCGTCGTCTACGACCAACCGGGCAATCTCCGACGGCGCCGCCGTAAACGACCGCGAATCCGATTCGGTGATCTCTTCGGTGAATTCGTTGATCTCACGAGTCCGCCGAAAGGCGACCAAACGATCGTCGGCGGTGCGTGAAACGACGACCTGCGAGCCGTCTCCGACCATCCGAGCCGTAAAGGGCTCGACCAAGGCGACATCCGACAGCTCGAACCGCACGGCGTCACCGATGTCACCACCCACCACGCGTTGCCCGTCCTCGAAACCGACCCGCCAAGAGACAGGGCTCAATTCGATCCTGCCGCTGTCGTCCAGCAAACCGAGGAACTGCCCATCGGGGTCGGCCAGCGCCGCGACCATGGTCGAGTCTGGCGCTACCGGACGTTCCTCGATCGTCTCCTCGTCCTGCAGGTCGGTCACCCGCACGACTCCGGCAGCATCGAGCCAGGCAACCAAGCGTTTGTAGGGGTCGATGCTCAATGCCTTCGCATCGTGCAGCGTCGAGATCCGCGCCCCGGGAACGACGACGGCGCCGTCTACCAGGGGAGCGACTTCGGCGACGATGAACACCAGGATCGCCAGGATGCTGGCGATGATCCCGATCCCCCCAGCCCGCACGACAAAGCCCGCGACCCTATCGGCGAGCGTCCGTCGGTCCGGAATGGCAAGCGCGCGAGATGCGGACAGATCAACAGGCCCATCGAGAGAACTGCTCGCGCTCGAGTTGCGATCCATCACCGTGTCGAGATCCTCGCCCTGCTACTGGAGCTGACTCAATTCCGATTGGGCGATCTTGGCCGACAAGGGAAGGTAGCCGTCTTTGACCGCGACTTCCTGCCCTTCCCTGCTCAGGACGTATCGAACGAACTCCCCAACCAGAGGATCGATCGGCTGATTCGGCTTCTTGTTGATGTAGAGGTAGAGAAACCGTGCCAGCGGGTACCTGCCTGCCAGCACCGATTCCGGCTTGGTGTCGATGTACTCGCCACCCGACTGCTTGGCGATGTCGAGCGCCTTCACGTCGGAGGTCTGGTATCCGATACCGCTGTAACCGACGCCCAGTACGTCTTCCGCCACCCCCTGGACGACCGACGCCGAGCCCGGCTGCTCCTTTACCGTGGGCCGGTAGTCGCCCTTACACAGTGCCCGCTTCTTAAAGTACCCGTACGTACCGGAAGCCGAATTTCTACCGTAGAGGCTTATCGGCTTGGTCGACCAATCTCCCGGCGCCCCGGCATCCCCCCAGCTGTCGATCGACTTGGGGCTGCCGCAGTGGCGTGTCTTCGAAAATATGGCATCGATCTCGGGAATCGTCAGCTTGTCGAGTGGATTGTCCTTGTTGACGTAAATCGCGAGTGCATCGACAGCGACCCGGATCTTGGTCGGGGCGTAACCGAACTTCTTCTCGAACTCGTCAATCTCGGTCGGCTTCATCGCTCGACTCATCGGTCCGAGTTGACCGGTTGCGGCGATCAGTGCGGGCGGGGCCGTCGAGGAGCCCTTACCTTCGATCTGCGTGCGCACGTTCGGGTACAACTTCTGAAACCCCTCCGCCCAAAGGGTCATCAAGTTGTTGAGCGTATCCGATCCGATGCTATTCAGGTTGCCCGCAACCCCGCCGACCTTCGAATAGGTCGGGATCGCCTCGTCCACGGCAATCGGCCCTGCGTGCGCGACTCCACTCGCCGCCGCCACCAACAGCGCGAACCCTAAAGGTATCGATCTCATCTAGGAGTCTCCTCGGCTTCCCCGCGGCACCGCGGTAGGCGGGCACCCTCTGCAACCAGGCGGAAAGTGGGTGAATCCCAGCCGAAACCAAGCCTCGCGGCAACAACGACATCGTCGCTCGTGCGGAAGGCACTCGAAACCAACGGACGCCGACGACTCGCGACGGCCTTGGCGACGCTCACGGAGACCCCTCACTAACTACTGGGTCAAACGTTACCTGCCGGAATGTTACGGCCGCGTTACGCGGCTGTGAACATACGATCCCCGCCGATCGGGCGGGCGGAAACGGGGGGCTCCCCGGGGAGCCCCCCGCCCACGTCTGACAGCCTGAAGTTATGTGGGGTCTCCGAACTGCCATTCGTGTTTGGCGACACTAGTGCTCGGCTTGTTGCGAGAGCGTGACAGCGGGTTGAACAATCGGCGAAGCCCTCGAACGAAAAGAAACCTTCACGAACCGGACACAGCCTATTCAACACCCCGACCTATCATGCCCTCTCATTGGAAGGAGGCGGTCGATGCATCTTCGAATAGGACTGATGGTAAGCTTGACGCTCTGGGCTGGGCTGGCCGAAGCCGAGATCGTAACGATCCCGGCCAGCGCGGATGCTTACATCCGCACCGGCAATCAGAACTACGGGAGCGAAACCTTCCTGCGGCTACGCAAGACCGGGACGCATCGATCCCTCGTGCGATTCGCCGACGGCGACATCGGGGGCGCGTTGATGGGAGGCGTGCTGCAGTCGGCAACCCTCGAGCTGTTCATCGAGCCGGGCAGCAGCGGCTGGGGTTCGGGAGGCGTCGTCGACCTTCACCTGCTGACCGAAGATTGGACCGAAGCCGGCGTCACTTTCAATTGTCCCAACGACACCGACACGAGCAATGGCACCGCCGACTGCGCCGTTCAGTGGAACGGCGGTTCCTTCGAGCCGGTCGCGACCGACTCGTACACGCAGATCAGCCAGGCCGGCGTCGTCCAGCTGGATGTGACCGCCGATGTCGCCGCGTTTCTATCCGACACCGACAATTATGGTTGGTTGATCAAGAAGCGACTGGAGAACCAGAACGGTGTCGTCGACTACACCTCCAAAGAGGGCGCCGCCATCCAGCGCCCCAAGCTGGTCTTGGATGTCTTCATTCCGCCGACCGATACCCCGACGGAAACACCAACCGTGACCCCGAGCGCCACTTCGACCAGCACCCCGACGGAAACGCGAACACCAACCCCGACCTTCACCCCCGACCCCAACTGCGGGGCGGTGCCGATCGTCGGCTGTCGCCAATCGATCCAGGACAACAAGTCGCTGCTTCTCCTCAAGGACAAGGGAGGCCCGACCGACAAGCTGATCTTCAAGTGGATCAAAGGTGAAGCCACCGATGCTTCCGCATTCGGCGACCCGGTCAACTCCACCTCCTACACTCTCTGTGTGTACGACGAGATCGCCGGCAACCCAGAGCTCATCTACCAGGGGCTGGTGCCGGTCGGCGGGCTCTGCTCCGGAAAGCCCTGCTGGAAGTCGACCCGCAAGGGATTTCGTTACAGTGACAAGCTGCTGCTCAGCGATGGAGTCAAGCTCATCAACCTCAAGTCGGGCGCAGCCGGAAAAAGCAAGATCATCTTCAAGGGACAAGGCTCCACGCTGAATCTACCGCGTCTGCCTCTCAATCAGGATCAACGTGTGATTGCACAGCTCAAGAACGACGACGGTGCGGGCGAGTGCTGGGAGGCGCGATTCACGGGCCCGCCGCGCAAGAATGTCGACGACCTGTTCCGAGACAAGGGCGACCCGCCGATCACTTTTCTGCCGACCGCAACTCCTACCGAGACTCCGGCGGTACCGACCGAAACGCCGACCGTCGCTGCGAGCCCGACCGCCAGCTCGACCGCCAGCGAGACCTCGACAGCGACGGCTACGCCGACCGGTCCAACTCCGACACCGAGCGCAACCAGCACCCCGGGAGGCGCAAGTTGCGGCAACGGATTCCTGGAGCCGGGCGAGCTCTTCGAAGATCCTACATTCGGACTCGTCGGGGACTCCGAGGGCGTGCCCTGCCCTGCCGATGCACAGGTACTCCCGTGCACGCCGGCCGGATCCACCATCGTCGACGTCAACTTCGTCCCGCCGCTCGGGACCCAGCCTAATTCGACGACGATCCTGGTCGGATACCGAAGCGATGTTTCATCACTCCCCGCGGCGGCGGGCGAACGGGCGCGCAGCATCACTTGGCCGGAGCCGCTGCCGTTCCTGCGCAGTGCCATCGACTTCGACTACGCGGTTCGCGCGATCACAGTGCGCTCCGACGGTCCGATCGATTCAGGCGTGTCGATCTTCTCCATCGAATTCGACAACTGCAGCGGCCAACCGGCACTCGAACCTGCCGTCGACCTCGGATGCATCGTCGAAGGCTGCAGCGGGGCGGGAGGCCCAATCGCCGGCTGCACCTGCGCAATCGAGTAGACTTCACTCAACACAGAGCTCGTCCGAAAGGGCAGGCGCCGGTTGTCGGCGCCTGCCCTTTTCACTATGTCGTCCTCCCATGGTAGTCTGCGCGTATGGGGATGGGGTGGTTTGGAGGGTGGTTCGCGACGAGCGAGCCTAGCTAGTATGCGA
>JANQHZ010000934.1 GCA_028282445.1 Candidatus Binatia bacterium
CTGGACGTAGTTGGACCCGGCGAGGTAACCGACGTTGGGATAGGGCAAATACTGCCAGGACACCTGGGGGTCCTTCTCCGTTTGAATGACCTCGACGAATGGCTCGTCGGCGTAGAAGTCGCGATAGAGCTCGACCAGCTGTGCACGGGTGACCTCACGCACCGTGAAGCCGTTGCAGGTCGAGAGAATTCCACGGGTGAAGGGGCAGAAGATCGGCGTGAAGTGAATGGTCACGTCGCGGCCGGCGAGCGCCGATAACTCTTGCTCGACTTCGTAGGTGTGGCGATGATCGACGGCGTTGTACGGCGTCACCGAATTCGACAGCTCGCTGAACTGCCCCGGCAGCTTCGGCTCGGCCCCCGCTCCGGAAGTACCGGTCAGGCCGCTGACGACGATCCGTTCGAGATCGACCCAGCCCGCCTTCACCAACGGCGCCAGGGTCAGAATGGTCGTGTAAGCGAAGCACCCGGGGTTGGCGACCAACTCCGCCTCGGCGATCGCCGAACGGTGCAGCTCGGTCGCCCCGTAAGGAGCTTTCGTGACCAGATCCCAACAGTCGTGCGGGCCGCCGTACACTCGTTCGAAGAGCTCCGCCTTCTTCAACCTGAAGTCCGACCCGACGTCGATCACCTTGGCGCCGCGCGCGAGATAGTCGGGGGCACGGGTCATCGATTGCCGACTCGGCATACAGAGGAACACGACGTCACACGCACCGGCCTCTTCCTCGCGCACGAATTCGAGCCCACTGCCGACCAGGTTGCGATGCACCTGTTCGAGCTTCTTGTCGGCACGCGAGGTCGCCCACGCGACCTCAACGTCAGGATGCCCAAGTAGCAGCCGGATCAACTCGCCGCCCGAGTATCCTGACCCACCGACGATCCCGACTTTGACCTTACTCCCCATCGACTGCACCTTTCTCGTCACGCGAATCCTGCCAAGGTAATCGATCGTCGTCGAATTGTCAGCGCCTACCACCGTCGACCGGCGACAACACGGCGTCCAACTTGCCACGTTCGTGGCATTTGCGCCGCAAGTCTGTTAGCTGCCGCTAGGAGGAGAAGGCAGAGCAACGGCCAGGGTTTTCCGGCCGATTCCGCTCGACCGGAGGTTGCGTTATGGCCGTTCAGGCAGGAAGGGAGCACTGGGGAAGCCGTTTCGGCTTCTTGATGGCTGCGATCGGATCCGCCGTCGGGCTCGGCAACATGTGGCGCTTCTCCTACCTGGCGGCGGAGAACGGTGGCGCCGCCTTCGTGTTCCTCTACATCCTGATGATCTTCGTCATCGGCATGCCGGTCCTGCTCGCCGAGATGGCGATCGGCCGCGGCGCCGCGCGAGGTCCGATCCAGGCGCTCGGATTCTACGGCGGCCGCTGGTGGAAATCGCTCGGCGCGGTTTTCGTCGCGGCCGGCTTCTTGATCGCCTCCTACTACTCCGTCATCGCCGGCTGGACCTTGCGCTACACTCTGGAGGCAATCTTCCTCGGCTTCGCCGAAGATCCTGTCCAACACTTCGACAGCATCGCCAGCGGCTGGGACGCGCTCACCTGGCACCTCGCCTTCATGGCGGGATCGCTCTGGATCGTGGCAAACGGTGTCACTGCCGGAATCGAACGCACCGCGATCGTGGTGATGCCGCTGCTCTTCGTCGTCGTCTGCGCGTTGTCGGTGTACGCATGGACGCTCGACGGCTCGGCCGCAGGCTACGTGTACTACCTGAGCCCGCGTGACTACACAGAGGTCTTCTCGCGCGAGGTGCTCGCCGAAGCCGCCGGGCAGGCGTTCTTCAGCCTGAGCCTGGGCATGGGCGCCATGCTGACCTACGCCAGCTATCTGGAGCGCAATAGCAACCTGCCCTCGCAGGCGACGATCATCGCCTTTTCGGACTTCGGCATCGCCTTCATTGCGGGCTTGGTCGTATTCCCACTGCTTTTTGCCCTCGGATTGTCGGAGGATGTCGGAGCGAGCACCGTCGGCGCGCTCTTCATCACGCTCCCCAAAGCGTTCCTCGAGCTCGGCGTCGCAGGGCGTGTCGTCGGCACCCTTTTCTTCGGCGCATTGGTGGTCGGAGCCCTGACCTCACTCATCTCATTACTCGAGGTGGTGGTCGCGTCGACGGTCGACCTGACGTCGTGGGACCGACGGGAGTCGACGATCCGCGCCGGGATCGCCGCGGCGATCTTCGGAGCACCGGCCGCCATGAGCCTCGGCGCGCTCGACGCGATGGATCAGGTCGCAACCAACCTGCTGCTGATGGGCGGGGGGTTGGCGCTGGCGATCTTCACCGGATGGGTCATGAGGAATCCCGAAGGCGAAGTGACGGCGGGCGCGGGGCGCTATCGCTGGTTCGGGCTCTGGGTCAATCTGCTGAAGTACGTTGTCCCGGTCGTGCTCGCCTTCATCATGATCGGCTCAGTGCCCAAGACGATCAACGCGGTACTCGCCCTCTTCGAGTGATCGGGGCGCCGCGCGGTAGCGCCTACACGTTGAAGCGGAAGTGGATGATGTCGCCGTCGCGAACCTCGTACTCCTTCCCTTCCAGGCGGAGCTTGCCTGCTTCACGGCACTTCGCTTCGGTCCCCAGCTCGACGAAGTCGTCATAGCCGACGACTTCGGCGCGGATGAAGCCGCGCTCGATGTCGCTGTGGATCTTACCGGCGGCCCGAACCGCCGGGGTCCCCTGCTCGATCGGCCAGGCGCGCACCTCGTCCTCGCCCGACGTCAGGAACGAGATGAGGTTGAGCATGCCGAAAGCGGCGCGCACGAAGCGGTCGCGCGCCGTGGCCTGCAGGCCCAGGTCGGCGAGGAACGCGCCGCGGTCATCCTCGTCCAGACCGGCGATCTCCATCTCGACCTGTGCCGACATCACCAATCCGAACGTCCCCGACTCGTCGAGCAAGCTCTGGATCGCCGGGTCGAGCGGATCCGCGGCCTGCGACTCCGAGACGTTGACCAGCACCATCAGCGGCAGGCGAGAAAGAAACCCGAAGCCGGCGAGTGAGCGCTCTTCCGCCTCACTGAAGTCGAGATCGCGCAGGGGCTTCTCGGCTTCGAGACTTTCCCGGCAGCGGTCGAGTAGCTCGATCTCCTTCTCCTTGCCCCTTTCCTTGCGCAGCCGTTCGAGCCGTTTCTCGACGATCTCCAGGTCCGCCAGCAGCAACTCGGAAGCGAAGCCCTCGATGTCGCCCTTCGGGTTGGCCGCCCGTTCCGCAGCTGGATCCTCAAAGGAGCGAACCACCTGAACGAGCGCGTCGGCGTCGCGCATTTGCGCGATCGTGCCGCGATCGATCGCATTCGACGCGTCGGGTCGGCCGGGGTAG
>JANQHZ010000998.1 GCA_028282445.1 Candidatus Binatia bacterium
GTCACTTCGTGCGCGGGTTGGCGCCTGGCGACTCCCCAGCGGCCGGTCGGGTAACCCATTGGGACGCAGCAGGCGAAGTCCCAGCCGCTGTCGGTGGGAACCCCGAGAATCTTCAGGACTTTGTCGATGTCGAAGAGCAGCACGCTGGTGATGGTGCTGCCGACGCCTTCGGCGCGCGCCGCCAGCATGGCGTTCCACACCGCCGGGAAGATCGACGATCCGGTCGGGTCGCCCTGCGAGAAAGCGAAGAGCAGCATCGGATAGTCCTCGAAGTGTCGCGCCATCCAGTTGGCCGAGCGAAGAACTTTCTCCATCTCGATGCTCTCGGGGGAGTCGGGCGCTGCCTTCATCGCCGCGATTCGATCCGCGTAGATGGTCTGCCATAGCATTTCGATGCAGCTGCGGTAGATCGGTCCTAACTGGCCGCGCACCTCGGGGTCGTCGACCAAGAGGAAGCGCCAGCCCTGGCTGTTGCCGCCGGAAGGTGCGCGGATCGCCGCGTCGAGGATGCGCGCCTGAACGTCTTGCGGGATGGGATCCTTCTTGATCCGCCGCATCGCGCGGGTGGTGTAGAGGGCTTCGTAGATCGTCATTTCGGACATGGTGGGAAGTTAGCCGACTGCGGCGGCGACCGCTAGGAAATTTGGCCACAGATGAACTCAGATGAACACGGACTCGTTTAGCGGCTTCCCCTGGAGGGTGAGCAGTCGAGTATAGCCAGAATATGCTAGAACGGTTCTCAACTATGGACCCGTATCTTCGGAGACCGGCTCGTGCCGTGGCGCTGATGGTGACAGTCCTCGCGCAGACGACGTTGGCCCCGACTCTTGGGGGCACTGGGCCGCCGACGCCATCGCCGGCGGGGGTGGCTTGCTACCAGGACGTGGACTGTGATCCCGGCCTAGTCTGTTCGCCGGTGGGCCACTGTGTGGCCTTTCCGACTCGGACGCCGACAATCCCTTGTGCAGGCGACGCGGATTGTCCCGACTTCCTCCTGTGCTTCGACGGGTCCTGCCGCGACCATCTTCACGCGACTCCGACGCCAACGCCACCAACGGCCGAGGCGACTCCGACGTCTAGTCACCCGGCGAGTTGTCACGGTGACTGCGACGGCGACGGCCGGGTCTCTGTTGCCGAGCTCATCACCGGGGTGAACATCTTGCTGGGCAGCCAAGGTTTATTTCGCTGTCCAATACTCGACTCTGTAATGGATTCGAGAGTTACAGTGCCGGAGTTGGTTGATGCCGTGACCTCTGCGGTCAACGGTTGTCCGCACTAGACGGGTCGATCGTGGAATTCTACTGACAACTCGGCGAGTCGAGACCGGCCCCAACGCTGTGTCCGGATCCAAGATCGGCCGACCTTCCAGGAAGCTTGTTTTGCGCAGCGGCATGGACCGGGGTATCGAAGCTACATGGACGGGCTTCCGCGAATTGCGCCGCCGGCGGCTGAGGTGCCGATGGCACCTTTCGACGATGAGGTGGACGTGACGCTCGTCGAGGAGATGCTGAGATTGACGATCTCGGGTCGTCTGAGAAGTCTGAGTCGGTACGCCAATGCCGTCGGACGATTCCGTCTCGCTTCTAATCGATCATTCGCCACAGATGAACACAGATAGACACGGATTTTTCGCGACGGTTGAGATACCAGCAACTGAGCGGGCGAGGCATCCTCCTTCGCGTCGCCCGTGCGGGGGTGGGGTGGCTAGAGCATCAAGACGTCTTTGGCTGCCGGGCGTTCTCGGTAGGCGGTGTTCCAGCGGGCCAGGTGTTGGAGCGACGGGTCGGGCTCGACTTTGCCCATGCGGCCGAATTGTAGTCCGGCCTGGAGCGTGCAGTCGGCGATGGTGGGGTTGTCTCCCATCAGGAAGGGGCGGCCGTCGGAGAGTCGTTGGTTGAGGAGCTCCAACGGTGGCAGCAGGACCTCTTGGAAAAGCTCGGCGACGGCCGGGTTGGGCGGCAGGCCGATCGGGGAGTTGGTGGCGTGGACGATGCGCGCGATCGGGTAGAGGACGCCTTGCTCGGCGATGCGTTCGACGGTGAGGGTCTGGGCGCGTTCGAGCGGGCTCGTGCCGATCATTGGCGGATCCGGATGCAGCTCTTCGAGGTACTGCACGATGGGTAGCGACTCGGTCAGGTAGACACCTTCGTCGGTTTCGAGCACGGGTAGCCGTTTCTGCGGGTTGCGGCGCTCGTGCTCCTCGCTGTTCTGCTCGTTGTTGCGCAGGTCGACTAGGACCTCTTCGACGCCGAGGTCGGCGCCGGCGTGCTTCTTCTCTGCCAGGTAGAGGCGAACTCGGGTGGGGTTGGGGGCTACGTGGAAGGTGTAGAGCTTCATGGGGTTCCCTTCGTCGAGATGCGCGGTGTGGGCGGTATCTCGGGAGTCGGATTCTCGGTTTGCGCTCGACGATAGCCAACTGCCGATGCCGATTCGAGGGACCGGTTGCTGGAAGGCGAAGGGGTTGCCCGAGCCGGCAATGACCGAAAGTATTGGGGGGATTGGAGGTTTTCGTGTTGCAGCTCGATCGAATTGAATTGCCGGCGGAAGCGGAGGCGCTACGCGAGGAAGTTCGCGACTTCGTCGGAGAGGTGCTGAGCGACCGAAAGGGGCGCAGCTCCGATTTTGCCAGCGCGCACGATCCGGAGTTCTCTCGCCAACTCGGAGCACGCGGCTGGATCGGCATGACCTGGCCGAAGCAGTACGGCGGCGCCGAGCGGTCGTTCTTCGAACGCTACGTCGTCACCGAGGAGCTGCTCGCCGCCGGCGCGCCGGTCAGCGCACACTGGATTGCCGACCGGCAGAGCGGGCCGCTGTTGCTGCGCTACGGCACGGACGAGCAGAAGGCGCAGTATCTTCCTGCGGTGACGCGCGGCGAATCGTTCTTCTCGATTGGAATGAGCGAGCCGAACAGCGGATCGGACCTGGCTTCGGTGCGTACGACCGCGGAGCGGGTCGGCGACCAGTGGAAGATCAACGGCACCAAGCTGTGGTCGACCGACGCTCATCGTAATCATTACATGGTCGCGCTGGTTCGCACCGAGCCGCCGTCCGAAAATCGACACGCCGGTCTCTCGCAACTGCTCATCCATTTGCGTGAGGACGATGTCCAGGTGCGGCCGATCCGCAACATCACCGGCGCCGAGGATTTCAACGAGGTCGTGTTCGAAGACTCGATGGTGCCTGCCGATCGCCTGGTCGGCGAAGCGGGCAACGGCTGGAAGCAGGTGACCAGCGAGCTCGCCTACGAGCGCAGCGGGCCCGAGAGGTTTCTGTCGACCTTCCGCGTACTGGTCGAGCTGGTGCGCGCGGTCGGCGATTCGCCGGATGCGTACCAAGCGGCGGCGATCGGCCGCGCCGTCGCTCATTTGATGACCTTGCGGCGTATGTCGATTTCCGTGGCCGGCATGCTGGAAGATGGCAAGAGCCCTCAGGTCGAGGCCGCCCTGGTGAAGGCGCTCGGCAACGACTTCGAGAAACTGTTGCCCGAGATTGCGCGTTCGGTCGGGCCGTCGACTCTGCACGCCGCCGGCTGGAACGAGTATCGCGAGACCTTCGTCGACTCCCTGCTCAACACGCCGGCGTTCACCATCCGTGGCGGTACGCGCGAGATCATGCGCGGAGTGATCGCCCGCGGTCTGGGGCTGCGCTGATGAGCACGCGACAGCTGCTGATCGAATCGGCCGACCGCATCTTCCAGGATCACTGCGACAAGGAGTCACTCGAAGATGCCGAGCGAGGGAACTTCCCGCAGACTCTGTGGGACCAGCTGCGGGAGAACGGCCTGCACGAGATGGCGATGGCGGAAAGCGGGGTGGACCTCGCCGACGCCTTTGCCCTGATCAAGCATTTAGGTCGTTACGCCGTGCCGGTGCCGTTGCTGGAGAGTGCGCTCGCCAACAGGTGGCTCGCGAGCTCCGAGCGCTTCGTCTCGATCGGCGTCGTCGACGGCGACCGGGTCGTCGACGTTCCGTGGGGGCGTTGCGCCGATGCGGTCATCGGCGTTCGGGCGGATGGGGTGAGCGTTCTCGTCGAGATCGACTCCGGGTCGGTGGCAGAGAGTACCAATCCGGCCGGAGAGGCGCGCGACAGCGTTGCGGTCGTCGGAGCGACGCAGCTTGCCGCGGATGAGAGCGCTTGGGAGATGCTCGCGCTCGGTCGATCGCTCCAGATCGCCGGCTGCCTCGAGCGGGTTCTGGAGCTGTCGGTGCAGTACGTCAACGAACGCGAGCAGTTCGGCCGCGCGCTCGCGAAGTTTCAGGCGATTCAGCACAG
>JANQHZ010001056.1 GCA_028282445.1 Candidatus Binatia bacterium
GGGGACGGTGGCCGCGGGTTGCTCGATCAGATTCTCGTACGACACCTCGGCGCGCAGATCGAGGTCGCCGGCGGCGGTGGCGCCGTGGCAACTCTCCGCCGTGCAGCCCTTGTTCTCGAAGATCGCGGCTTGGATCAGGTCGTAAGTGCTGTCGAATGTTTCGCCGCACTCCTGCCCGGACGAGGGCGCAACCAGGACGAGTAAGCTCGAGAATAGAATTAGAACACTGCGAGGCATGGCTCCCCCTTATCGAGTGACAACTCCCGAATAAACAGTACATATTGGTGAGTCGCAAGTGGCACGCCGCGACCGGCTCCTGAGCTGGCTGAACCGCCGATTCGCGACCTCACCGGCAGAGTGATTCCCGCTCAGAACACTCCGAGAGTGAGGCCGGCGGCCAGGGCGCGCCCGAGCTCTTCGCAGGCCGCTTCGTCGGCCGACCGGATCTCGCCGCGGACGACGATCGGATCGGCTACCCGACGCCATCTGTACCCGGTTGCGATTCGCTCGATCTGGGTAACGGTGTTTCGACCGTCGTTGCCGGCTTTGACCAGCACAGCGTACGGTTTGCCCTCGGTCTTGCCTTCGGCGGGGTAATAGGTGCGGTCGAAGAAATCCTTGATCGCGCCCGCCATGTGCCGAGGTTTTCCGGGCTGGCGATGAGCAGGCCGTCGCAGGCGAGCAGGTCTTCGACGTTCGTGTCGAAAGCTCGCTTCAGGTAGGTCTCGACGCCGGTCTCTTCGCGCGCCCCGCGAAGCGCGGCGTTCACCAGGCGTTCGGTCGTGCCACCCTGAGAGTGGTAGACGATGAGTAGTCTCTTCATGTTGGTTGCGGTCCCCAGCCGTCTCGCTCGATCGGCGACTCGGCGATTGTATCGCATCCTCGTCGGCGCGAGGAAGCGGAACCGCAGATGAACGCAGATGAGCGCTGATGCAGGTCGGTTTCCTTGGCGGGGCCTCGCCTCGGGCATCCGCGTTCATCTGACTTCGTCTGCGGCTCATTCTCCTGAATCAGCAGCGGCGTCGTCGTTGAGGTTGGACCGCTGCGTATTGTAAGTTCCGGTATCTGTATGGCCGACGGCCGGCCGGCGACGAATGTACAAGGGCAAGAAAATAGTCGTGATCGCTCCCGTCCTGGACGAGGAGGTCAAGATTCCCAAGGTGGTGGCGCGAGTCCCCCGTGAGATCGTGGACGAGGTCTTGGTCGTCGACGACGGTTCCACCGACAAGTCGATCGAGAAGGCGGAAGCCGAAGGAGCGCGGGTCTTGGCGATGGGCAAGACGGTCGGGGTTGGCGCCGCTCTGCGCGCTGCCTACCGCGATGCATACGAGCGCGGCTTCGACATCCTGGTCACGATCGCGGGCAACAACAAAGACTCGCCGGAAGAGATCCCGCTTTTGCTCGACCCGATTTGCGACGGCCAGGCCGACTTCGTGCAGGGGTCGCGCTTTCTCAAGCTCGATCAGACCTTCGGCGACATGCCTCTCTATCGGCGGATTGCGACGCGCCTACACCCGATGTTGTTCTCGCTGGTCGCGGGCAAGCGTCTGACCGAGTCGACCAACGGATTCCGCGCCTTTCACCGTCGGCTGCTCGAAGACGATCGGATCGCGCTCGACCAGGAGTGGCTCGACGAGTACGAGCTCGAGCCCTATCTCTACCTCAAGACGATCCGGCTCGGTTACCGTACCGCCGAAGTTCCGGTGACGAAGACCTATCCTCCGAAGGCGATCGGGCAGACCAAGATGGTACCGATCGTCGGCTGGTGGTCGATTCTGCGGCCACTGGTCTTCTTGGGCCTCGGGATCCGGCGCTGACTGATGCCATCACCGGTAGCGTGGGCGCGCGCCGGAGTGTGACTCGACATGCCGGTTGCAGCTGAGCAGGGCTCCCTACGAGAGTGGGTGGTCGAGGCGGTGTTGGTCGTCGCTGCCTACGCGGTCGCCGTTTACCTGCTCTACTATCCGGCATTCGCCGACCCGTTCTCGTCGGTGATTACGGGCGGGCCCGGGCGCATTCAGGCTGACACCTACCTGATGCTGTGGATTCTTTCGTGGGGCAGTCGCGCCCTGGTGTACCAGCCACTCGATTTCTTTCAGGGCAACATACTGCACCCGTCGCCATCGTCGCTGGCTGGGGCCGAGCACATGGCCGGCTATCTGCCGCTGTTCGCGCCGGCCTATTACCTGACCGGGAGCAATGTATTCGCTTTCCAGTTCACGCTGTTCTTTGCGGTGGTGCTCTCGGGGGCGGGTATGTATGCACTCTTGCGGCATTGGGGCGCTTCCCGATGGGGCGCGACATTCGGCGGATTCTTGATGATCGCCAGTCCGGCGCTGTTCAGGGGATCCCATGCGGCGCAGATGAGCGGGTGGTTCTATCTCCCTGTCGCGCTGCTGTACTTCGACCGCGTGCTGGAACGCGGTCGGCTACGAGACGGTGCCGCGCTCGCGGCAGCATTCGGCCTGCAGATGCTCTGCTCGTTCTACCTCGCCTACATCACGGTGGCGGTCGTCGGGATTTACGGCGCGGCCGTGGTCCTGGGGCGCGCCTTCGATCTGCGCAAGATCGAGCTGCGAAATCTGCTGGTGCTGTTCTTGGCGGTGGCGACAGGAGCGGTGGCCTTTCTCGTCTTTGCCCTGCCGTACGCTTCTCGGGCGGCGGCGGGCGAAATTGCGGATCAGTTTGCCCGTGGTATCGCTTGGTACTCGACCGCACCGGCTTGGCAGTCATACCTCCAGTCGCCGTGGTTTGGCCCGTTCTTGAATCGCACCTTCTACATCGGCATCGCACCGGCTCTGTTGGCGCTCTACGCGTTGGCTCGTGCAGGTCGGATCGGAGTGGCACGGGTCGTCGGTATGTGGTTGGCGGCGTTCGCATGCCTCGTTCTGGCGGCCGGGCCGAAAGCCGAGTTTTCCGGTCTCGATTTGCCTCCGCTGTACGACTTGTTCCTGAAGATCCCAGGTTTTTCATCGATACGCGGACCGAATCGCTTTGCGCTGGCGGTCAATTTCTCGCTGGCTGCGCTCGCCGGATTGGGCCTCTCGCAGGGCCTTCGTGGGGTCGAAGGACGGCGCGTGGTCGCCGGCCTTGTCTGGCTCGCCGTGGTCGCGCTGACGTACCTCGATTTCGGATACCACGGTTTCGAGCACTACCTGGTCTCTCCGCGCCGCGGCAGGACGCTGCCGACGATTTACCGAACGCTGGCGAAGCAGCAGCCCGGGGTCCTCCTCGAGGTTCCCGCCGGTACGCAGCGAGGTCTCGTCGATCTGACCAGGGAAAGTCAGTACGGCTATTACAGCACCTTCCACTGGCACCGGATCCTCAACGGCTATACCGGCTATATGCCGGAAACCAGCCGCCAGTTGATGGTGGTGGCATCGGCGTTGCCGAACCCGAAGGCGCTCGATCGGCTGGTCCGTCTGACCGGACTCGACTACATCGCGGTTCACTTGAATCGGCTGCCGCCGGGCGCCAAACGGCGTTGGCTGGCGGCGGAGGGACTCGAGCTGATCGCCGAGTACCGCAATGACCTGTTGTTTCGGGTAACCCGCGCCGCGAGTGCGGATCTCGTCGGCCGCTTGCTGCAGGGTGCAGGGACGGGGCAAACCTACGGCGGGCTACCGATTCGCCAGGTTCCGTTTGCCGAAAGGTCGGCGGCCGTCGCGTTCCAGTCGGGTTCGCCGACCCGCGTCGTGGCGCGGCTGATCCAAACTGTCGTGATGTCGGTCCGCAACCAATCCGGGGCGGTCTGGCCAGGGCAGGGGCCCGACAGCTCGGGCGCCGTTCGCTGGCGGGCGCGATGGACGGATCTCGATTCAGGCGAGAGCGAGTCGGAGCTCGACATCGCGCCCCTGCCGTTCGATCTGGGCCCTGGGGAAGAGCTACGTACCTTCGTAAGCTTGCCGGCGCCCTCGCGCACCGGGCGGTTTCGGCTGGAAGTCGGACTCGCGCAGAACGGCGAGTGGTTTATGGACCGCGTTGTCGTCGAACCGGTGCTCGCCACCGGCTTGGATCGGATGAAATCGAGTCGAGGGGGGGCGCCCTGAGCCGCCTTCGAAGTGGCAGCTGAATCGCGGTGGACCGCCTGCGGTCGAATGAGTATATATCGGGTTTTTGCTCCGGGGGCGTTGGCGGCTCGGGCTTCAGGCTCGAGCCCGTTCGCGATCTTAGTGAACAAGGGCTATTCGTACAGACCACGTTCTTCGTCGCCTTCGCGGCAACGAGGTCCACGCAAGTGCATCCGGTGGGTGCATGGTCGTGCTGTGGCTGAATCAGGGTTACGACAGGGGGAGCAGTGCTGAGAATCGGCGTCATTGGGGCAGGGCACTGGGGCCCGAACTTGATCCGGAACTTCCAGGACGACCGGGACTGCCAAGTCGTCCGGGTCGCGGACACTTCGCAAAAACGGCTGACCATGGTGTCGGAGCGGTTTCCTGAGGTGAAGGTTTCGACCTCGGCTGAAGAAGTCGTCTCGGCGAGCGATGTCGACGCCGTGGTGGTGACGACGCCCACCAAAACGCACTACGATCTCGCCGCCAAGGCGCTCGAGAACGGCAAGCATGCGCTCGTCGAGAAACCAATCACCGCGAGCGTCGCGGATGCCGAGAAGCTGTGCGAGCAGGCTGAGCGCCGTGACCTGGTGCTCATGGTCGGGCACGTTTTTCTCTTCAATGCCGGCGTTCGTCGCGTCAAGGAGTATATCGAAGAGGGGGTCGTTGGCGACATCTATTACGTATCGATGGTGCGAACCAACCTCGGTCCGATTCGCGTCGACGTGAACGCGGCGTGGGATTTGGCGGCGCACGATATCTCGATCGCAAACTATTGGATCGGCGCCGAACCGATCGACGTCTCCGCGGTCGGTGGCTCCTGGGTCAACGAGGGCATCGCCGACGCCGTGTTTGCGACCATGCGCTATCCGAGCGGCGTGCTGGTCAATCTGCACGTGTCGTGGCTGAACCCGAGAAAGGCCCGCGACATCACCGTGGCGGGCGAGAAGGCGATGTTGACCTTTGACGACATGAACATCACCGAACCGGTTCGCGTCTACGACAAACGGGTCACCGATACGCTCACCACGGCGTCGTACGTCGACTCATTTGCGTCGTTTCGGTCGGTGGTTAGAGACGGCGACGTCACCATCCCCAAGGTCAGCATGGGTGAGCCCTTGCGCGACGAGTGCCGCCATTTCGTGGAGTGCATCCGGGAGGGGAAGACTCCCCTCGCCGACGGGCAGAACGGCCTCGCGGTCGTGCGCGCGCTCGAAGCGATGCAGAAGTCGCTCGAAGCGGGCGGGGCGCGACAGCCGCTTTGAGCGCGAGCTTCCAACCATAGAGAGTACTCGAATGCCCTCGATCCCCCTCGTCGATCTCGGAATCCAGCACCGCGAAATTGAAAACGAAGTACGGCCTGCGCTCGACGCGATCATGAATCGCGGCGCCTTTATCCTGGGTGCCGAGGTCGGCGCGTTCGAATCGGAGTTCGCTTCGTTCTGTGGCGTGAAGCACTGCATCGGCGTCGGGAGCGGGACCGACGCGCTGGAGTTGGCGCTGCGCGCCGCTGGGGTCGGAGAGGGCGCCGAGGTCATCCTGCCGGCCAACACCTTCATCGCGACGGCGCTGGCAGTGGTGCGTGCCGGGGCGGTTCCGGTTTTGGTGGACTGCGACGAAGAGTCCTCGCTGATCGACGTCGACGCGATTGCTTCACGAATCGGCCCCAAGACCGCCGCCATCATGCCGGTGCACTTGTATGGACAGATCGCGGCCATGCAGGCGATCTCCGAGATTGCGAACGCGCATGGGCTCCTGGTGATCGAGGATGCGGCACAGGCGCACGGTGCGCGCCAGGACGGGGTTGGTATCGGCGGGTTCGGCGCTGCTGCCGGAGTTAGCTTTTACCCAGGGAAGAACCTCGGCGCGTACGGCGACGGCGGGGCGGTGCTGACCAACTCGGACGACGTGGCTCGTCGGGTCGAGGCCCTGCGCAACTGGGGGAGCCACGTCAAGTACGAGCATCCCGAAGTCGGCTTCAATTCGCGGCTCGATACCGTGCAGGCGGCGGTTCTGAGTGCCAAGCTGCGGCGTCTAGCGGATTGGAACGAGCAGAGGAAAGCGGCAGCGGCTTACTACACGGAAGGGCTCGCCGGGGTTGCCGAGGTGGTCTTGCCGTCCGTGATGGCGGCCAATGAGCATGTCTGGCACCTGTTTGTCGTACGCGTCGCGGAACGCGACCGTGTTCTCGCGGAGCTGCACGAGGCTGGAATTGGCGCCGGTATCCACTATCCGATCCCGCTACATCTGCAGGGGGCAATGGCGAGTCTCGGGCACGGCGAGGGCGACTTTCCAGTCGCAGAGAGGCTTGCCAAAGAGATTTTGTCGCTACCGCTCTTTCCAGGGATTCAGACGGCCCAACAAGACGAAGTGATGGCAGCGCTGCGAGAGGCGGTTGCGAACGCGCGATGACGGACGCCTCGGTGTTCGTCCATCCGAACGCATTGTGCGAATCGGACAGGATTGGGGCGGGAACGCGAGTCTGGGCCTTTGCCCATGTGATGCGAGGCGCAGTCGTGGGCGCCGACTGCAATCTTTGCGACCACGTGTTCGTCGAAGACGGCGCCGTCGTTGGCAATCGCGTGACGATCAAGAACGGGGTGTCGGTCTGGGACCGGGTCACCTTGGAGGATGACGTTTTCGTCGGGCCCAACGTCGCGTTTACCAACGATCTCCTGCCGCGCGTCGAGTTCAAGAGCGATCCCTCCGAGTTCCTCCCGACGCTC
>JANQHZ010001050.1 GCA_028282445.1 Candidatus Binatia bacterium
GTCGGCGCCGAGGACACCAAAGACGGAGCGGTGCAGGCGACGGTGCGGGTGACGGTCGAGATCGACGGCGTCGATCGACCGGCGTGCGTGGTCGATACGATCAGCCGCTTCTACCCCGAGTAGAGGTAGGCAAGCTCAGTCGAGCCGGCGCAAACGAAATACCCGGATCTTGCGATCCGTGCGCTTCTCGTAGGTATTCATCTGCGGAATCGCCTGTTTGATGCGCGGCCAGAAACGGTCTTTCTCGTCGTCGCCGAGCACCTCGGCGCGAGCGCGAAACACCTCGCCGCGCGCCTGTAGCTCGACCTCCGGGTTCGCCTCGATGTTGTAACGCCAGTCCGGGTGACGGGCCTGCCCCATCGCGCTGGCGACGACCAGGAAATCGTCGCCGTCGTCGACGTATACCAACTGCACGGCGCGCGGCTGGCCGGACTTTCGTCCGATCGCCGTCATCGTGATCATCGGCAGTGTTGGAATCCCCGTTGAGGTGAAGCGGCCGTTCGTCGCCTTGAAGATGACCGGGTCGAGACGCGAGGCCACGTGCTTGACGATGAACGATCCCATCGGCGTTGCCGAAAACCAGTTGACGAAGTTGGAATACATCGACGCTCTCCTCAGCTGCTCCCATTCATGCGGATCGACCGCTACCAGCCGCCCGTTCCGGGTTCGCCCTTGAAAGGCCCCACGATTTCCGGCGTGACCCAGCCGCCGTAGAAACCGCCGGCCTGTGCAGCGACTCGGATCTCGTCGATATAGCACTCCACCCGCGCCGGATAGAAGCTCAAGTAACCGTGGATCGCCTGGAACTCCGGATACGGATCCTCGTACGACCAGCCGACGTTCTCCAACAGCTCACCACCGACCCGCAGCGACCAGTAGGTCGCCGGGCCCTTCCACTCGCAGTGAGACGCTCCACGACCCGGCACCAGGAACTCCGAGCGGATGTCGCGGCGCGGAATGTAGACCGTCGGCGGACTCGCCGTCTCGAGCACACGTACCGCTTCGGTCGTGTCGCCGATTGCCTCGCGACGAAACAGAACTCGTACGCGGCGATCGTCCGCGACTACAGCCGGAGGGCGCGGGTAGTCCCACACCGACTCCTGCCCCTCGCCCGGTTCGACCGCAAAGTCCGGCCGCTCCTGACCGCGGTGAAGCCAAGCCGCGCGCGCCCGCCGGTCCTTGCTCAGATCGTTTCCCATGCGAAGAACTTATCAGGCCATCTGCAGAGGAAAACACGCGCGGCTCCCGGCACGACTGGTGTCGCCCATGCGGCTAGGCAACAGGGTGTCGCGGAGAAAGCCGTCCCACTGGCCGGAGCTGTCGATTTTCTCGTCAGTTGGACTGGAGGCTGAGGCTGAGGCGAGGCGAAGGCTGAGGATGGTAGGGATGCATCGTGCACGGCAATAGCCGTTGCGCTCCGCGCGACCACCACCCTCAGCCTTCGCCTCGCCTCAGCCTCAGCCTTGATGAGGGCATTCGTTCGTCTCGGTATGATTCATTTTTCAACACCCGATTCGAGGGGCCCGGTATATTTTCGGCTTTCGGGAATCAAGCGGATCCACTACCCGGCGCCGGTCTGGGTTGCTAAGCATCCCGCCATGGCAGAGATCGACGGGGGAAGAGTCGCGGCGCGGCAACTCGCGCACGCGGGAATCGATACGGTCTTCGGGGTGGTGGCTGGGCCGATGATCGAGGTTCTCGCCGGCGCGCAGAACGAGGGCATGCGCGTCGTCGGATGCCGGCACGAGATGAACGGCGGCTTCATGGCTTCCGCCTGGGGGTACCAGAAGAAGTTACCCGGTGTTCTCGTGGTCGGCTCGGGTCCGGGGATGACCAACGCGATCACGCCGCTCTACGTCGCAACCGAAAGCGCGATGCCGCTGGTCGTGCTGGGCGGCTCGGCGTTCGCCGGCACCCGCGGGGTCGGGGGGTTTCAGGAAGCCGACCAGCTATCGCTCGCCAAGCCGGCATGTAAGTGGACCGGTCAAGTCGACCGCACCGAGCGCATCGGAGAGTGGCTGCACCTGGCTCTCGGCAAGGCGCTGGCCGGACGGCCCGGCGGTGTCTATCTCGACTTTCCCGGCGAGCTGGTCGCGCAAAGAATCCCCGAGGAGCAAGCCGTCCTACGAGACCCGCCTAGGATCGCAGTGGCGGCACCCGACCCGACCGAGATCGAGCGCCTGGCCGACCTCTTGGCCGGTGCCGAAAGACCGCTGCTGGTGGTCGGCAAGGGCGCGGCATGGGCCGATGCCCGCGAGCCGTTGACCGAGCTCGCCGACCTCGGCTTGCCGTACGTGTGCTCGCCGATGGCGCGAGGAACCATTGCCGACGACCACCCGAGCTTCGCCAACGCGGCGCGTTCGCAAGCCCTCGGCAACGCCGACGTGATCGTCATGTTCGGCGGTCGCTTCAATTGGATCTTCGGAATGGGAAGGCGACACGACCCC
>JANQHZ010001054.1 GCA_028282445.1 Candidatus Binatia bacterium
GCCGTTCCCGGCCGGCGTAAGGATGGTCGCAAACAGTTTCTCGGCCGCGACGAACTCGAGGAAGTCGGAGTACCAACCGCGGTCGTAGTAGTCCGCGAGGAGCTTGCGCTTCCCCTTGGCTTCGAAGAATTCGACGGTCTTGTGCATGACCTCGGCCGAACGTTCGTCGGTGTAGGGGCGATCGAGCTTTCGCGGATTGAGCAGCATAGTCTTCGGGCCTCCCTCAACTGGCTACAGCGCACCACACCAAAGGTGGACGAGCGGATCAATCGAAAGCGAGAATCCGGCAAACCGCCCTCGGGCGGCTTGGCCGATCAGCATCGTGATGTAGTGTCTACCCATGGTCGAACAGGTCAGGGACCAAATGTTGCCGTTACTCTCGGACATCATCGACGCTCTCGAAGTCGAGCGAAACGATATCGTCGCGGTATTCTTCCAGGGCATTCGCAACCAGCTGATCGACGTCGAATCGGAGGCGGATTTGATGGGGCCGTTCCTCCAGCTCGCTGGGACGGCGCCGGTGGTCAATGAGGCCGGGGTCGATCCAAGGGTGCTGTTCAAGATCGACGAGCTTCTCGAGCTGGCTCAGGAGCTGGCGCAAACCCTCTCGGCCGACTCGCTACCCCACTGAAGCTGTCTCGTTGCGACGAGAAGGGTGGGGGACTTCTGGGTGGCGTCGTCACTGGATTTGGATGCGGGATCTTCCGGGCTTGGTGACGATCCAGGTCTCGCCTTGCGAAAGCCCGACGACCAACCAGCTTGGGCCCGATCGGACCGGCGCTTTGATCGGGAGCTGAACGCGGATGGTTGCACCCGGTTGGATATCTTCGGGGAACGTCGCCGCCCGGGGGTGGTCCTCCCGCAACGGCCAGATGACCGAGCCGTCCTTGGATTCCCAGCGGTAGCCGAGCGCCACCACCGGTGACCCTGCCGGTGCCAGCGCCGGCCAGATCTCGTCGGATCGGTTGACGACTTCGACCTCGAGCCGGAACCCGCGGTGCTTTTTCGCTGTCGTCGGTGGTGGGTTGGGAAACCGGAAGCCGACCGCGGCCGGTTCGGCGATCTGCCGAATCGGAGTCCCATCCACCGTCTCCGTCCATGGCGGGGCTTGTCGGAGTAGATCGACGCGGTCGGGCCGGCACGGCGTTGCGAGCTCGAACAGGGTCTTGTCGTCGAAACGCCCGATTTCCGTCAGTCCCGGCGGAGCCAGCCACTCGGAAGGGGTGCGGTCGAATCCGGAGATCACGTAACGCAGGCCGGTCATCCGGCAGAGTCTGAGCAAGGCGTCGGGTTCGGGCAGACGGGCGGCGACTGCCTGCACCAGGTCAAAGCTCGGTGGTGCGTAGCCACTGTAGCCGTTCAGCAAGGGGTGCCAGTGGAATGTGCTGTGAAACATTTCGAAGCTCGCCCGTCGGTCGCGGAACATGATGTTGTGCCGGATCGGCACCTCCAGAACCGGACCACGCGGCAGCTCTGCCAACTTGCGGTATACGGCGGGGATCGTATCCGGCAGGGATGCGACCGATCGAGTGACGAGATAGGCGTTGCGCAAGTCGTAGTCGACGACGGTCAAGCCGATGGCGGCGGCTGCAACGGCTCCCGCTTTCCACTTCGAAGCGTTGCTCCATCGTTCGAGAATGCGGGCGCCGCCGAGCGCCGAGATGGCGGCGAAGCCGCACATGAACAAGAAGCCAAATCGGCTCGGTACCCGCATCGACGAAAAACCGGGGACCAGGTCGGCCAGGTAGGCGTAAGGCAGGGAGATCGTCCGGCCGCCGATCTCCGCGACCGGTCCGAGGCCGATGAGGTATCCCGCGCCGGCGACTGCGAGCGCCGACGCGGCCGCCCAGCGCGGTTCCTCGCGCCGGCGGGCGAGCAGCAAGCCGAGCGCCGCGATCGTCGGTAGGACCCCGAGGTAGAGCAGGCGGCCGCTTTCGAGCTTCTTCTCGCCGGAGCGAACGCTCGACGGGTGGGTGACGTGGTTTTCGATCCACCCGTTCGAGTACACGCCGATGCGGCCGACGTTCCCGTATTCCGGGATGACACCGCTTTCGCGCAGGGTCGAGTAGGGGCGATGCAATGTCAGCAGCGCGAGGCCGACGATCGCGAGGGCGACCGCGGCGGCTGCGATGCCGGGGAGTTTCAAGTTGCCAGGAGCGCGCAGGGCTGAAGCGGCACCGTAGGTGGCGAGCCCGAGGACGGCCATGAACGCCAGGTACACGGAGCACAGAGTTTGCCAGCAGAAGAACACTGCGAGGCCGACGGCGGAGCGGAGCCGGCCGTTCATCACGGTGTCGTCGAGATACACGAAGGCGAGCGGCAAGAAGCCGGTGGCGAGGAGCTGTGGCTCGCCGAGAGCTCCGAATCTGCTCGGGAAGAAGGCATGGACGAATCCGCCGAAGAACGCGGCGGCGACGGGTACCCGCCAATGGCGCAGCAGGGCGTACATGCCGGCGCCGGAGGTCGCGAAGCTGAGCAGCACCATCACCTGATTGGCGAGTACCGGGTTGGCCGAGATCTCGTAGATCGGCCCGAACAGCGGGGCGTAACCGAGCAGGTGTTCGCTGCTGGCGAAGGTTTGCTCGGCGGGGTGGAAGATGTTGGCGTCGAAGAGCGACTCGGCTCGGCCGAGAATCGCGCGCCAGCCCCAGCACAGAATCCAGATGATCAGGTTGATGTCGGCATCGCCCCACGGGTCAATGGGGTGGAACAAGGTGCTGCCGGGACTTCTGAACAGCGGGTAGCTCAGTACGACATAGAGTGCTGCGTACGCGGCCGCGCTGAGGGCGAAGCCCTTCCACAACCCTTTCATCGAGACCCCGGCCCGCCACGTTCGGAATCTTTGCGGTTCGGCCGGTTGGGGAAGCGCTCCCTGGACGACC
>JANQHZ010001153.1 GCA_028282445.1 Candidatus Binatia bacterium
ACGCGCGCCGGAGTTCAACGAGCACGGCGATGAGATCCTACAAGAGCTCGGCTACGACTGGGACGCCATCCTCGCGCTCAAAGCCGCGGGCGCGGTTACGTAACATCGCCAATGGACGTCCCCTGGAAGGGGGACGTCCATTGGCGATGGAGGCTGAGGCTTGGGCTTAGGCGAGGCTGAGGATGGTGGTCGCGCAAAGCGCGACGACTATCGCTGTGCTCAATGCATCCCGACCACCCTCAGCCTTTGCCTCGCCTAAGCCTCAGCCTCCATGAAACCACCCCCGTCAGGGGCACCTCCAACCATCGGGTAACCGGTTGCATTTTGTCACCCCGGCTGCCACCAACTGCCGCATGCCAAACATCGAGCTTCCGATCCGCCTGCAGGGCCTTCATGGCAGTCCCTACACGCGCAAGGCCCTCGCGGTCCTGCGCTACCGGCGCCTGCCGTACCGCTTCATCATCGGTCAGCCGGGCACACCGATCGAGGCCGGGCGTCCGCAAGGCGAGTCGCTGCCGGTACCCAAGGTCGTGCTTCTGCCCACGTTCTACTTTGCCGACGAGAACGGCGAAGAGCAGGCGGTGACCGATACGACGCCGATCTTGCGCCGACTCGAGGATGCGTTCGACGAACGGAGCGTCGTTCCGACCGACCCGGTGGTCGCGTTCATCAACTACTTGGTCGAGGACTACTGCGACGAGTGGCTGACGCGTTGCATGTTCCACTACCGTTGGGCCTATGAGGACGACATCGACAAGGCCGGTTCGGTGCTTCCCTTCTACGGCCGGATGTCTCTGTCATCGGAGCAGGCTGCGAAGTTCAAACAGTTCTTTTCGGAGCGTCAGGTCGGCCGGCTGTACGTCGTCGGCTCGAACGACACGACGCGGCCGGTAATCGAGGAGAGCTATGTCCGCTTCCTGGGCATCCTCGACGCGCACCTGCAACGGCATCAGTTCCTCATGGGCAACCGACCGGGATCGGCCGACTTTGCCGCGTTCGGCCAACTGACTTGTTTGACCCACTTCGACCCGACGCCGATGCGGCTTACGCTCGAGCTGTCTCCGCGAACCTACGCTTGGGTCGAACGCGCCGAGGACCTGTGCGGTTACGAAGTGTCCGACGACGACTGGCTGAGTCGGGAGGCCGTGGGCGAGGTGCTGCGTCCGCTTCTCGATGAGATCGCGCGAACCCACATGCCGCAGATGCTCGCCAACGCCAAGGCTCTTGCTGCCGGTGAGAAGACCTTTGAGACGACGATCGACGGCAAGCTGTGGCAGCAACCGTCGTTTCCGTATCAGGGCAAATGTCTGCGCTGGACGCGCGAGGAGTTGGACCGCCTGTCGGCCGATGATCGATCGGCGGCGCGCGCCATTCTCGACGCTTCCGGTCTCCTGCCGCTGATCGACGAGCCGACGGCCTAGCGCGACTCGGAGATACGTCGGGCACGGCTGCGTTGCCTCCGCCGGTTCGCTACCAACGCCGCCAGCGCGATCGCTACAATTCCCAGTCCGCGCGACTCTCCCGGCGGGCGGACACTGCACCCGTCGTCGTCCGCATCGGGTAGGGCTTCGCAGCCGCAGCCGAGCTCGCAAGGCTGACCGCCGCAGGCGACCGGTCGCTCGCCCTCGGGGCAAGGCGTCGCCGGCGGGCAGGGTACCGTCGCGGTCGGTTCCGGCGTCGGCGAGAAGGGGGTGCACAAGCAGCTGTTGAGCGACCTGTGCGTCTCGCCGCTCGGACACTCGGGGCATGGATCACAACCGCAATCGAGCGGGCAGGGCCCCGGACACGGCGCCGGGGCGTCGCCGAGCGCGCAGGGCGTCGGAGTGACGCAGAACACGGGCGTCGGTGTCGAGCTCGGCGTCGGTTGAGCCGCGCCCGGAGCGGCGAGCAAGGCGATCGCAAGTAGGACGATGACCGATCGAAGCGACATCATGATCATACCCTCCCGATAGACGACGATACGCTAAACAAAAGTTGTTAGCCCTGTCAATCGCGAAGCTCGAGCGTGTAATGGGGGGCAGGAGATGTCCGATGCTGCCTACACTCCCACATCCGAATCCTTGGGCTTCGGACGGCCGGTTGCCTCGCACGGTCCGCTCGCTTCCTAAAGCGCCTCGATGCTCCGCGGTTTGCCCCGGCCGGCGTGACCGCGTAAAAACACATCGGTCGCCCGTCCGGGCGGGCCGCAATTCCCAACAACCATCGAGTACAATCTTCCGTCGCAGCCGCCGGCGTTGTTGGCCGACAGGCTCGAGCTCGCGGCGGTTCATGGAAAGGAGCATTGGATGCCGATCGACAAGGATAAGGCTCTGGCTGCGAGCTTCGACTCCGCCGAAGGATCGTGGACCCAGGACGACGTCATTCTGTACCACCTCGGCCTCGGTGCCGGCTTGGAGAAGCCGACCGATGCCAAGGAGCTCGAGTACACCTACGAGAAGAATCTCAAGGCGTTGCCGAGCTTCGGTGTGATCCCCGTATTCGACGCGCTCGGCAAGGGCATGGGTGGGACGCCCGGAATCGAGGTCAACTTCGCGCTGGTGTTGCACGGCGAGCAGGACATCGAGATCCACAAGCCGATTCCGGTGGCTGCGGAAGTCGTCAACCAGCCACGCATCGCCGGCATCTACGATAAGGGCAAGGCCGCCCTGATCGTCATGGAAGTCGAGACCAGCGAGAAGGGGGGCGACAAGCTCTTCACCAACCGCTTCTCCATCTTCGCGCGCGGCGAGGGCGGCTTCGGCGGCGATTCGGGTCCGAAAGCCGGCAACGCCGCTCCCGATCGCGCCCCCGACAACCAGGTCGAGTCGAGGACCCTACCGAACCAGGCCCTGCTGTACCGCTTGAGTGGCGACAAGAACCCGCTGCACGCCGATCCCGAGTTCGCCTCGATGGGCGGCTTCGACGTGCCGATCCTGCACGGCCTGTGCTCCTATGGTGTCGTTTGCAAGGCGGTGGTCGACACCATGCTCGACGGCGACGTCAATCAGGTGGCGCGCTACCAAGCTCGCTTCGCCGGCGTGCTCTTCCCGGGGGAAACGATCGTGACCTCGATGTGGAAAGAAGGGAATCAGGTCCTGGTTTCCGCGAAGTCGAAGGAGCGCGACGCTCCGGTCATCACCAATTGCGCCGTCACCCTTCGCTGAGGACGGCCGTTCGCGGCTGAGAGCCGAGCGCAGGTCGACACGGATCGCATCCGCGTCGACCTGCGCTCCTCTGCGCCGGACGACGCGGCCAAGCGGCGGCGTCAGTCGAAAAGCACCGGGATCTTCGCGGGGGCGCGAAACATCAAGCCGGTAATCTGGATGTCCTCCTCGCTCGCTTCGGGGTCGAGTCGCAGGTTCGGCAAGCGATCGAGTAGGGCGTTCACGACCACCTCGGTCTCCATGCGCGCCAGATGAATCCCGAGGCAGGTGTGCGGGCCGGTGGCGAAGGCCATGTGGCTGCGCGCCTTGCGGAAA
>JANQHZ010001156.1 GCA_028282445.1 Candidatus Binatia bacterium
CGGATCGGAATGTTCTGCAGGTTGGGATCGCTCGAGCTGATGCGTCCGGTCGCGGCGACGGTTTGGTGCAGCGTCGTATGCAGGCGATCGGTCGACGGATTGACCGAGCGCGGCAAGGCGTCGATGTACGTCGACTTGAGCTTCGACAGGGCGCGGTAGTCGAGGATCTTGGCTGGCAGCGGGTGCTCTTTGGCGAGACGCGTCAGCACGTCGACGTCGGTCGAGAATCCGGTCTTGCCCTTTTTGACCCCCTTGGTCGGGAGGCCGAGCTCGTCGAACAGCACCTTGCGCAGCTGCGGCGGCGAATTGATGTTGAATTCATGGCCGGCGTCGCCGTGGATGTCGCTCATCAGAGTCTCGAGCCGTTCGGCAAACTCCTCGCTCATCGCCGCCAGGCGTTCGACGTCGAGCTGCATCCCGCGACTCTCGATTCGTTCGAGCACGCCGACCAGTGGTGTCTCGAGATCCTCGAACAGCTCCGTCAGCTCGCCCTCCCGCAGACGCTCGGAGAGAGCTTCTTCGATTGCGGGCAACTGAACGAGAGCCTCGGCGGTCGCATCAACCTCCTCGCCGTAGGCTCCCACCGCGGCGCCGATCTGCTCGGAAGCGATCGATGCGAGGTCATGCGAGGCAGTCGGATCGACGACGTAGGACGCAACCATCACATCGAAACCACCGTCCGGTAGAGCGATCCCGCCGGCCCGCAGGGCATGGCCGATCCGCTTGAGATCGTAACCGATCAAGCGCGGTCCGCGCTCGGATAGGCTCTCCTCGACCGCCTTCGCCACCGCCGTATCGCCGAGCTCGATCGAGCAAACGGTCTCGGATCCGTCGCCCAGCAACAGAGCCGACGGTGCGGTGCCTACGATCGGCCCGTCGCCGTATCCCGCTGCGATCGCGATCGAGCCGTCGCCGGCAAGCAGCTCCGCGAGGCCGGCTCGCACCGCCTCTGCGCCGGCCAACTGATCGAGCTCGACTTCCGGCGCCGCCGCCACGCGCGCCACCTGTTCGATCAAGGTAGTGAACCCGAGCTCGGTGAAAATTCCGCGCAGGGTGTCGGTGTCCGGTTCCCCGACCTGCATGGCGTCGAGCTCGACATCCAGGTCTACATCCGCATCGAGCATCACCAGCTCTCGGCTGACCCGCGCGCTCGCCTCGCCGTCGCGCAGTCGTTCGGCAACCTTCTTGGCGCCGCGCAGCTTGAGATCCGGGACTTCGTCGACGCGGCTCAACAAGCTCTCGAGATCACCGAAGTGATCGATTAGCGCCGAGGCGGTCTTGGCGCCCACTCCCTTGACGCCCGGGACGTTGTCGATCGAATCCCCCATCAGGGCCATGACGTCGACCACCTGGGCCGGGTCGACTCCGAACTTCTCGCGAACGACCGCCTCGTCGACCCAGCGATCGCGCATCGTGTCCCACAGCTGTACGCCCGGGCGCACCAGCTGCATCAGATCCTTGTCGCCGGTGATGACCACACAGTCGAACTCGCCGGCGTGGCGCCTCACCAGGGTCGCGATGACGTCGTCGGCCTCGACCCCGGGCTGCGCGATCTTGCATAGTCGGAAACCGTCGACGACATCGTGGATCATCGGGATCTGCGCCTTTAGATCGTCCGGCGCCGGCGGTCGGTTGGCCTTGTACTGGTCGTAAAGATCGTCGCGAAAGGTCTTGCCGGGGGCGTCGAAAACGACCGCGAGATAGGATGGCCGCACCTCGTTGATCAGCTTCAGCAACATCGTCGTGAAGCCGTACACGGCTTGCGTCGGCACACCGCGAGGGCTGGTCAGCGGCGGCAGCGCGTGAAACGCACGATAGACGTAAGAGCTGCCGTCGATCAGGAAAAGACGCGGTCGGTCGGCGGGCATGGCGAGGCGCGGACGCTACCAGATGAGGTCCGAGCCGGCAATCTCCGCCTTGACTCCGCCTTGACATCCCTGAGGTGCGTTATTAAACGGCTCATCGCCGTTTTTCTCGGTGAATCCTCGGTTCGGGCATAGCGCGCGAGCCAGGAGCGAAACCTGCGATGATCGAAGTCGAAAACCTGACCAAGCGATATGGCGATCTTACCGCCGTGCGCGACATCTGCTTCTCGGCGAGCAAGGGGCAGGTCCTCGGATTCTTGGGCCCGAACGGCGCCGGCAAGACGACGACGATGAGGATCATCACCGGCTTCCTTCCCGCCACCAGCGGCACCGCCCGCGTCGACGGCTTCGACATCTTCGAGGAGGCCCACGAAGTCCGCAAACGAATCGGCTACCTGCCGGAGAATCCGCCGCTCTACAACGACATGACGGTGCGCTCCTATCTGCACTTCGTGGCCAGAATCAAAGGCCTGGCCCGGGCCGAGATCGCCGCGGCGGCGAACCGAACCATCGAGCGATGCGGGCTCGGCGAAGTTTCCGACCGCGTGTTGGGGCACCTTTCGAAGGGATTTCGCCAACGCGTCGGGCTGGCCCAGGCCCTCATCCACGATCCGAGTGTCCTCGTGCTCGACGAGCCGACGATCGGTCTCGACCCTCGGCAGATCATCGACATCCGCGCGCTCGTTCGCGACCTCTCGGGCGAGCGAACGGTGATCTTGTCGACCCATATTCTCCCAGAGGTCGCGCAACTCTGCGACAAAGTCGTGATCATCAATCGCGGCCGGATCGCGGTCGAGGAAACCCTGAGCGCGCTCACCGAGGACATGAGCCTGGAGGAAGTGTTCCTCAAGTACATCTCCAGTGACGACCCCGGGGTCGAGCCGGCCGAAGAGGGAGCCGGGGCATGAGGAATATTCTCGCGATCGCCGGCAAGGATCTGCGTTCGTACTTCACCTCGCCGATCGCCTACGTCGTGCTGACCGGCTTCCTGCTGCTCGGCGGCTGGTTCTTCTTCAATCTCCTCTCGAACTTCAACCAGCTCCTGGTCGCCTACATGAGCTTCAATGCGCCCGAGATGCTGGAGTCGATGAATCTGAACGAGTTCGTGATCGCGCCGCTCTTGCTCAACCTGGCGGTTGTTCTGGTCATCCTGGTC
>JANQHZ010001159.1 GCA_028282445.1 Candidatus Binatia bacterium
CCGCCGCGCCCGAGAATATCGACCACCTCCGCAAGCACCTCGATCGCCTCCGCCCAGTCGTGTCGTGCCACCAGGATCGCCGCTCGGTACGCGGTCGCCGTCCCCCAAACTCCGACGCTGCCCGAATGCTCGCTCAGCTCGATCGCTTGATCGGCGGAGCGAAGGGCGGCTTCGTAGCGCCCTGCGAAGGTATGGATCCGAGCCAAATACGCGTGGGCGAATCCGCTGATCTCGGCACTGCGCCCGACCGTCAAGGTTTTCATCGCTCGCTCGATTTCGTCCGCACCAAGCTGCAGCTTTCCGTTGTGCGCCAAACCGTCGCCGCGAACGATCTGTAGCCAGGCAGCGACCCCGATGGTGTAGGGATCGGATGTCCCCTCGACACGTCGCAGCCCAAAATCGCACACCTCGATCTGGTCGAGACAACGCCCGCCCCACGAATAGACGTGCCCCGCGGTCAGGGCGAAGTCGGCGACCGCCTCGACCCCGACTTGCCGCTGCGCCAACGGGCGCGCGATCGCCAAGCTCTCGAGGGCTCCGTCGATGTCCCCTTCGAGACTGCGACTGAGCGCATAGCTCGATTCGATCGCGGCTCTCGCCGCATCGTCCCCCAACTTCCGCGCCGAAGCGTGGGCCTCTTCCCGCACCCGCCCCAGATCCGACGTCCGCATCCCTACCCGGGTCGCCATCGAGAGGATCTCGCGACACGCGCGAAGCCGAAGCGCCAACAGCGCAGAGTCGTCGATTTCGGGGTCGATCAGCTCGCGCACCTTGCCCCAGTGGCGGATCGTCTCCCGGACGTCACCGAGACTGCTCCACAGCGCCGCACGCCGGTGCCATTGGGCGGCTTCGGTGGCCGCTCCTCCCAGCTCCCAATGCTCGGCAATCAGCGCGGCGCGTTCGTCGGCACGCGCCGGGTCTTCGCTCTCGAGCGAACCCGCGACCGCACAGTGAAGCGCTCGCCGCCGACTCGACAACAGGGTGCTTGCGGCGACCTCCTGGGTCAGCGGATGCTCGAAGGCGTACGCCTCGCTCGGATCGCGTGAGACGACGTACACGAAGCCTCGCCCAACCAGGTCGGCGAGCGCATTCCCCAAGCGGTCGGGATCGAGGTCGCATACGGGCGCGATCACCGCGCGCGTGAACTCCCGGCCGACGACGGCAGACGCCTGCAGCACCATTTTCGATTCCTCGCCGAGGCGATCGATGCGAGCCGCCAGGACGGCCTGCACCGTCGCGGGAATCTCCAAATCGACTTCGCCGGCGCCGCGCACGTAGCTACCGGGATCTCCGACCAGTCCGCCGGTTTCAGCAAGCTCGCGTACGATCTCCTCCGCAAAGAATGGATTACCGGCCGCGTTCTGGGCGATCGCCGAGCCGAGCTGCGCGACTGTCGCCGGATCGCCGACGAGCGCCTCGATCAGGTGTTCCATTTCCCGCGCATCGAGCGGCTCGAGCCGGACCACACGGAAACCCGCAGAGGTTATCCAGTCGCCGGAATAGTCCGGGCGAAATGTGGCAAGCGTCTTTAGATGCGGTGACTCGACGGCTGCGAGCAGGTCCCGGACGAGCGACTCGCTTGCAGCGTCGAACCAGTGGAGGTCTTCGAGCCAGAGGACGACGTCGCCGCCGCGGCATACGTCCGCGATCCACGCCACCAGGACATCCAAGGCGCTTCGCCGCCGGTCTTCGACCTGCGCACTCACCTCGGCATCGCCATCTTCCAAGCCGAGGAGCTCGCAAACCAATC
>JANQHZ010001072.1 GCA_028282445.1 Candidatus Binatia bacterium
GCTTCGCTGGCGTCGTCGGCTTCGCCGCGCTTGGCGTCGGGGCGGAAGAAGTTGCCCATGATGGTTTGATACGCTTCGCAGGGCGTCCAGCACTGAGGACAGTTGTAGTCCCAGATCTCACGCTGTAGATCGAGCGCCTCGGCCGACTGCCAGATCTCGGTGAGGTCGAAGTCCACGTCGCGCAGGCTGCCGATCTTGCGATCGTAGATCGTGCAGGGGTACACGTGCCCCCACGAATCGATGAAGCAGGAGGACTTCAGAGCGTGGCAGCGCATCGGGGTCTTGCCGGTCTCCAGATAGCGACGCACGCGCTTGAGATACTCGCGCTCCAATATGTTGACCGGATGCAACCCGCCGCCGCGCAGCTCGGCGTACTGCTCGGTCGCGCGCGCGAGCGCCTCGGTATCGACCTTGCCGCGCAAGCCGAGAGGCGCATTGCCGAAGTAGTGATCCGACTCGTGCACGATGTTGACGTGATAGTCGCGGTGATCGAGATCCGGAATCTCCTTCTTGGCGGCAGCGAAGGCGACCGGGAAATGATCGACGTTGGCGGCCGAAAGGGTCATGCCTAGGACCACCTCGACGCCCGGAATCTCGCGCAGACGACGGAAGGTCTCGATCTGTCGACGCCAGCCGCCCTCGATCCCTCGGATACTGTCGTTCATCGATTCGTCGCCGTCGGTACTGACCGTGATGATCAGTTTCTCGGCGCCCATACGGGCGATCTCGCGCGTGTACTCTACGATCTTGTCGGTCAGGTAGCCGTTGGTCGGATAGTGCAACAGCATCAAATTCTTGCAGTTGTCGACGATCGCTTGACAGACGTCCGGGAAGTCCTTGCGCAGCGAAACCTCCCCGCCGGTGACGTCCACCCACAGAAAGCGATTCGACTTCCGAAAGAAGCGCTGAATCTCCTCGAGCGACAGCTCGTCACGCGGCTTCATCTTCCAGATGTTGCAAGTCTGGCACTTGTAGTTGCACCAGTACGTGATGCAAAACGTCAGCTTGAACGGAAACGACGGTCGCCGGACGTTGGCTTCCAGGGCCCGGGTTGCGAGCGCGGCATATGGAGCGATTCGGGTCATAGATTCAGGTCCGCTAGGCGCGCCTGTTTTCGGCCCGGAGGCCGAGCTCAAGCACCGCTGGATATCGTAGACCCTAGCGGTTGTGGATCCCGATGGCCAGCCTTGCCTTCTGGCGCGCTGGTCAGGACTCCGACCCGACGGCTGTGTTGTGCAGCGCCCCGCGCAAGGGGGCGTCTTCGGCGAAATAGCGCCGCTCGATGCCGGCCAACACCTCCGCCGCAGTGATTTCGCGGATACAGACCGGGGCGACGCAACGGCTGATCTTGAGGTTGTAGTTGGTCAAGCATGGGCTGCAGTAGAGGTCGCGGTAGAACACCAGATCCTCGGGGTTGTTGGGACCGTAATGAATCGGTGCGGTCGGACCGAAGAAGGCGACGACCGGGGTCCGCACCAAAGCCGCCAGATGCATCACCGACGTATCGTTGGCGATCACCATGTTGCACCGCTTCATCAGACCCAGAAGGGTGTGTACGGACAGCTTGTCGCACGTATCCACGTACGCGCATTTCATCTTGCTCTTCGCCTCGTCGACCAGAGCGCGCTCCTCGGCCCCTTGCCCGGTCAACACGATCTTGGCGCCGTGGCGTTCGGCGAGCGACTCGCAGAGCTCGACAAAGCTGTCCACCGGCCACCGTTTGAGCGGGACCCGGTAGAAATTCGGCCCGCTTCCGATGTGGACGCCAATCACGGGGAAGGTGTCGCCATCGATACCGCCTGCCGCCAACATCTCGTCGACCTCGTTTTCCTCACCGGCGGTGAGGTACATCGGCACGACCTTCTTGGTCGGCTGGATACCGAACGGACGCAAGAGGCGACGAAAGATCCCCGACATGTGCTCGCTGTCGGTATAGACGACACGTGTCGTGTAGAGCCAAGCGCGGTGTTGACCGTCGGTGTTGAAGCCGACCCTCTCGGGCGCGCCGGTGCAGTACGATACGATGGCGGAAATCTTGATGAACTGTTCGAAGTCGATGACCACATCGTAATTGCGCGAGCGAGCGAAGCGCACCGCCTTCAACACTCCCAGAATGAAGCCGACCGCACCGTCGAGCTTGGCCGTCAGTACATTGGTAGCCAGCCCGCTGGCCTCGAGCAGGGTTCGGTTCACTTCCAAAGTGAGAAAGTCGATCTCGGCGTCTTCCGGCAACCCGTCGCGCAGGTCCTGCAATACCGGCAGCAACATCGCAATATTGCCGAGTCCATAGAACTTGATCGCGAGAACCCTGCGCGGCAGGGGCAAAGGCTCGCTTCCCGGCGGCGTCGTCGCTCGGGCCGGCGGCAGCGGCGGCCCACCGAGGAGCGCACGAAAGCGCGCCCACAGCGCCAGGACCCCACAAATCAGCAAGCCGCCCCATGTGTCGAGCGGGCGGCTGCGGTTCATCGAACTAGTCAAGGCTGAAAAACTCCCCTTGCACCGCGAGTATCATCGCGAAGTGACGACGGCAAACCTTGACTGCTCGGCCGGCATCTACGCCGGGAAAGCAGCTTGGCAATCGTCCCGAGCCCGAAAAACCAAGGTCGCTCGAACGGAGAATACATCATCGTGCGCCCACTCGTGGAGGAGGTCGAGCACGCCGTGGACGGGGCCACCGAAGCAGAGAAGGCAAGCGATCCACGCCGCGTCCGGCGGCAGCGTTGCTGCAACGAGCAACGGTCCGAACACCAGCGCAAGGTGCGCCACGACGAGTACCGACGACAGGAGGTCGGAGCGTTTCCACAGGTCGGACGGCTGCATTCCCAAGCAGTTCACGAAGAGACTGCCGGTTTTCTCGCGACGTAGTCGATCATCGCCGGCGCGCCCGAGGCTAGATCGATAGGCGCCAGCGCCGATGCCGCCGCCAGGCTGGCGAACCAACGCACGCCCGAGCGCGGCAGCAGTCCCGGAGATTCGCCGTGCGGGAGCGACGCCAGACTCACCGCAAGCCCGGCCGGATTGAAGGCGCCGACGATCTCCACATCCTCTAAGCCGGCCCGGCTGAGCAATGCGCTCAGCCCACGCGGCGAGAAGACGACGGTGTGACGCGGGGAGTGGTAGCCACTCCAATAGTGGCCGAAGATCTTCTGCTCGAGCGACCCCGCTGCCGGCGTCTGCCCCTCGAAGAAGCCCCCTTCGCTCAGATGCTCCATCAGCGCCGCGATCACCGCAAGCGGGTCGTCGAGGTGCTCGATGACGTGGTTCATGGTAATCAAGGCGCACTCCGGGGCTTGCTCGAGCAGGTCTTCCAGGCCGCCCTGGACCACTCGGACCTGCCCGCCGCGACGCTCGGTCACACGGCTCTCGGGACCGATCTCGAATCCGACCAGCGGACGTGTCTCGCCTCGCTCGGCGACGTAGTCGAGAAAGGACCCGTCGCCGCATCCGTAGTCGAGCAGCGCTCCGGAGCCTTTCAAGTAGTTGCGCAGCCGCTTGTAGCGCACACCGTAGCGCATACGCCCCAAGACGCCTCGCCCCTGCATGCTGTGGTAGCCTTCGGGGTACCAAGCCGCCAATCGATGCGGCGGCGGCATCGGCGTTTGATGCTCCGATCCGCAACCGGCGCAGCACGCGTACAGCGCGACGAATTCCACCCCATACTCGTGGTCCGGAACACGCGTCGTCTGCCCAACCACGGTCGAACCACAGGCCGGACAAACGACTGCATCGCCGGCTCGACTCGGCTCGGCAGCGACTTCTGCGAGCCCCTTCGGCGGAGCTTCATTCACCGCGCCGGCCAAGCTCCGCCGATGCCGTCGCTCGCCGTTTCGGCACGTCGGGGGGAGCGATCGCCGTGGCCAGGACGTGCCAGGCAGCGCGAAACACCTCGGACTTGTCGATCTTGGAAGCACCCGCATAACGGTCTTCGAAAACGATCGGCACTTCGCCGACACGAAAGCCCGCCGAATGCACTTTCCAAACCATCTGCTCAAGAAACGCGTATCCGGAGCCGCGTACGTTTTCGGGCTCGACCGTGTCGAGCACTTCGCGACTGTAGCAACGATACCCGGAGGTGCAGTCGGCAACCGGCAGCCGCAACAGCAAACGAGTGAAACCGTTCGCCCACAGGGAGAGCAGACGCCGATGGATCGGCCAATTGAGCAACCCACCACCTGGCATGTAGCGCGAGCCGATCACCATATCGTGGTCGTCCATGGCGGCCAAAATATTCGGGATGTAACGCGGGCTGTGACTGCGGTCGCCGTCCATGGTTACGACCGCGTCGTAGCCACGCGCCAGTCCGAAGCGAAACCCCTCGACGTGGGCAGTGCCGAGCCCGAGCTTGCCGCCACGGTGGATACAGTGGACCCGCCCGTCAGATTCAGCGCAGAGCTCATCCGCGATCTCGCCCGTCCCATCGGGGCTGCCGTCGTCGACGACCAGGACATGGATATCCCCGGACTGCTCGAGCAGCTCCGAAACGAGCGGACGGATGTTCGCCGACTCGTTATAGGTCGGAATCACGACGAGGGCGGGCGCAGAGCTCATTGAATTCACTGAAATACTGGGAAGGTCTGCCCCGCGGCGGAGGCCGACCCGCCCATCCTATACCGTAGTCGCACACGGATGCGAGATGCCGCACCAATTGCTTTCGGCAGCCCGCGTTCGGTCGCGACTCTCTCTCGAGCGGAAGCGGGCCAGATTGCCACCCCCAACGGCGTCTGCTAACCGGACAGCCGTGTCGACCTGGACTAGCGCCTACGAGGGCATTCGTGACGAGATGCCCGTCGCGCAGCGACGCGGTTGGCTGACCGGAATCGTGCTGGTGGCCTTCGGCTTGAGGACCTACAACGTCGCGTGGGGCCTGCCCCGATACATCTTCAACGACACCCGCATTTACTTCGTCGAGGCGGCGCAAAACGCCGTTGGCAACGGCAACTGGACACTGGACAAATTCACCCACCCGCCCTTCTACCCGTACCTGCTTTCGGTTGCGACGTGGGTTTGGGCGACCGTCTCCGGCGATCCTGTCGCGATGCGAGGAGACGAAGCCGTGGCGGATCGCGCGACGATCGCCTTGATCGGCCGACTGATCACCGTCGCGGTCGCCGTCATGCTGGTCATCGCCACCTACTTGCTCGGCCGGCGACTCCTCGGGACTCGCACCGGCCTCTGGGCCGCGGCTTTCATCGCCATCGCTCCGCTCCAGGTCCTCGAAAGCCACCGCGTCAACGTCGATACCCCGATGATGTTGTTCGCGGTTCTCTCCGCACACCAAGCGGTCATCGCCTTTCAGGAGCGACGCAAGGACCGATTGCTGCTGTCGTTCGGCCTCGCGGCGTTCGCCGGTGCCACCAAGTACTCCGGGCTATTCATTGGAACGCTCCCGCTGTGGGTCACGTTGCGATGGCCCGACTCGTCGTGGCGCGAGCGGTTTCGAATGACCGTGCGCGGCGGCATCGTTTCGCTCGCGGTCTATCTACTCGCCATGAGCCCGGCCCTGCTCAACTGGGAAACCTTCGGTCACCAGATCTATCAGCTCTTCTACATCGGCATCTTTGAAGGTGCGCCCGGGCGCGATCTCACCGGCGACAGCTGGGTGTTCGCACCGTACCTGTACATGACCTTCGTCGGCCTGCCGTTCATGCTCGGTTGGTTCATCTTCCCGGCGGCCGTAGCCGGCATCGTCACCACCGCCGTAACCGATCGCCGCGCGCTCGCTCTGATCGCCGCAGGGGCGCTGCCCTTCTACCTGCTGCAGGGCAATGCCGAAACGGCGGTCGCGCGCTACTACTTCCCACTTCTACCCTTTCTGACGATCACCGCCGGAGCCTTCGTAGCATGGCTGCGCCGCGCTTCCCCAAAGGTCGGCACGGTCGTCGCGGCGGCGATCGTGCTCTACACGTCGCTGCTGGCGGTGTCCCAGGTTTCTCGCATCGGCGGCGCGCCACAAGCGGCGATCGGAGAGAAGCTCCAACGTCTGGCGATCGCCAAACGCACGACCGGCATCTCGCTGAGAGCAATCGATCAACCGAAACTGATGATCGCCTACCCGTTCTGGTCGGCATTCATCTACGACTCCCTGTCGCCGTACATTCGACGCGGACCGACTCGGCACCTCGTCTACTTTCCGCGTTTCCTGCGTACGCCTGGGGATGCGATCGATCCGGCCCAGGCGTTACGTGACGACCGCCGCTGGATCGAGAGCAACGGGATCGACGTCGTGATCGTCACCAGCCGGTGGGAGAACCTCCGCGCTCGCAAGTCGTTCTATGGACGCGAGGAGCAGTTCTACCAACACCTCACCCAAGGCCGCCTCGGGCTCAGGTTGGTGGCCCACGAGGAGACGACCTACTTCACGCAGTCTTGGTACGAATCGGTCGACCCGACCCTCGACACGCTATGGACGACAGGCATCGGCGGCTACAAACTGTTCGTGCGAGACGACCTGGTGCCCGCCCTGTCCATGCAACTCGAATGAGCGCCTCCGAGTCGACATCCTCGCCTCGTACGCTACCCCCGGACTTTCACCTAGCAGCAGCTTGTACGGTCCTGGCATTCGCCGCTCAGCTTCCCTTCGCGTACCACCATGCCGTCCTGCTGGACGAAGGCGTCGTCATGCAGATGGCGAACGACATCACCAACGGCAAGGTGCCCTACCGCGACGGTGTGCACTACGCCTTTCCCGGGGTGTTCTACCTCACCGCCGCCGTATTCGAGGTTTTCGGAACTTCGCTAGAAGCAGCCCGTCTGCTCGCGGCGGCGTTGTTCGCCGTAGCCACCGGTGCATCGGTCCTGATCTGTCGCTGGTGGTGCAGCCGCCAGGAGGCGATTCTCTTCTTTCTGCTCTTCCTCGCCTACCGCGCCTGGTCCTTCCCTCACTGGCACATGATCAACTACTCCCCAATGGCGGTGACGATGTCGCTCGTCGCCATCTGGGCGACCGGCGAGCACCTGGCGCGAACGGGCTACCGCTGGGCGATCGTCGCCGGGATCTTCTGCGGCCTCGCCGTGCTGGCCAAACAGGACTCGGGAGGCGCCACGTCGGTCGCGCTTGGAATCGCCGTGCTCACGCTTCGACCGGAACCGGTGAGACACCGGCTGACCAGCGCCGTCGCGATCACGAGCGCGGCAAGCACCATCATACTCGGCTGCCTGATCGCTGTGTGGAGCAAGGGATACCTCGAGGACATGATTCGGGAGGCGATCTGGGGCCCGATCTACGGCGCCGCCAACTTCGACTACCTCGGCCGCCCCAGCTTGTTCCCTCTCTTTGCTCAGGACGCTCACTTCCGAGCCAATCAGTTCAGCTACCTCCCGCAGCTCTTGATGGAGACGTACGGGCCGCAAATCCTCGGTAGCGCACTCTACCGTGATACACCCGCCATCGATATTGCCGCCAAAGTGATCTACCACGCGCCCTGGGCCATTGCGCTCGGAGTAGCGCTGCTCCTGATCCCCGCCGCATGGAGGAGCCTGCAACCGATCGCGCGTCGGCGCCGCATGCTGGTTCTGTTGGCCGCGTCCGCGTTCTTGATGGCGTTCAACCGGCCGCACGACTGGATTCACCTCTTGGTTCTCTACCCGCCGACTCTGCTGCTGATTGCGTCCGCAATTCCACTCACCCGCGGTCGCCCCATCGTGCGCGTCGCAGCCGCCGCTACGTCCATCGCTCTACTGGTGGGTTCGGCTCACCTTGCCCTCCGGTTTCAGAGCAAGCATTCGGCGCCGGTCGAGACCGCACGAGGGACGTTCTACACCAGCCCGGTTCTGGCCGACGGATTTCGCGAGGTGCTCGGGGCCATCGACGAGACGGCGGCGGATACGCCGCTCCTCGCCTACCCCTACCACACCTTCTTGAATTTCCTCGCCAATCGCCCACCGCGCACGCGCTACATGTACTTGTGGCCGGTAGAGTGGAACAAGGAACGCGACGACGAGATCATCGCTACGATCGAAGCCGCCCCCAAGACTCTGATCCTGTACAGCCCGAGCCAGCTGGTCCATCTCGGATCGCCGCGGGATTTCGCGGAACGCCTCTTCGAGTACCTCGCCGCCAACTACACCATCGATCGAAGCTACGGGATCGAAACACCGGGGTTGTCCTTCTTGCAATTGCGGCGCGAACCCGCCCCGGACCGGAGCGCGATGCTGCGGCGGATCGAATCCGATGCGATCGTCACCAAGCAGCCGCGCAACGGTGTCGCAAGCGAAATCCCGCGCGGTATCGACACCTTCGTGAGGATTGCGGATTGGCCGTTCCGGCGGGTCGTCGAGCTCAAGACACAGCCCGCCGCCGAGGTCGCACTGAGGATTCCCGTAACGCCACGGCTCGGCGATCGACTGTCGACCGGGTACGCGACCAACCCCGATCATTGGGAATACCTCTTCTCGCCGCCGGTACGCTTTCGTCTCGCGGTCGTCGACAAAGATCGAAGCGAACGAACTCTCATCGAAAGAGAGATCCAGCATGGAACCAACCCCGGACAACGACGCTGGTTCGACGTCGAGCTCGACCTCAGCCCGTGGGCGGGCCAATCAATCGAAATCGTGCTCGGAGTTTTCACTCGCTGGGGGACCAAACCCAGCTTCGACCTCGCCGCATGGGAAGTCCCGGTGATCGGCAATCGGGCCTCCGCTGCGGACGACCTTCGCTAACCGCCCGCGACTCCCGAGCTCTTCCGCTCGACGCGCGGCTCCGCCCAGCCGGCGAGTCCGCGAGCCACGCCCTGCTCGAGGGCGGCGGCACAGAATCGGATCTCCACGCACTCTCCGGCAAAGCGGTCGAGCGGGATGTCGACCGTCGACGGCACTCGATTGGAGGCCCTCGCCCCTGAGAAGGCCGTCTCCGTTCCTCCCTCGCCGGCGATCGAGATGCGGAAGGCCACCTTCTTGCCCGTGGGCAGCCCCCACCCCTCCGGATGCGTCGCCGGCATGGCACGCAGGGTCTCGCCGGCACGCACGCAGTGACGGCGAGCGAAGCATCGCTCGACTTCCGGTTCGGGGACCCTCATCGAAACGACTCGATAAACCATCCAGTGGTCGCGAACGGTGGGCGGAGCGGAGGCGGCCATTTCATCGCTCCAGATGTAGGTCTGGCGCGCCGGTTCGATCTCACCACCGGGAGCCTCGCTCCAAAAATCCACGACCAGCGGCGCCGGATGTCCGCGAATCTTGCGCAAGACGATCGCGGCGTCGCTCAGCTCGCGCTCGCCACGGAAGCGCAGTCCCAGCACCTGGGCTGTGCGCGGCGCATACGCATAGAGGGGCGCCGGCGCAGTCGGGAAGATCTTGGGATTGTAGACAACGACGTCGGCCCGCTCGACCGCCGCGGCGAGATTGCGATCGTCTTCGGAGTCCGCGACCAGCCCCGGCATGACCAAATCGTTGGGAGCCTCGATCGGCCGTCCGGTAAGAAAGTAGAAGAGCGGGTTGTGGGGCATGAACAACACCCGTTCGTCGGCGGGCAATGCGTCCAGATAGTCGAGCACTCGCTGCAGGTCGGCCGACTTGCGCGGTACATCGAGAATGCGGCCGCGTGGAGTGTAGACCGGCGCGGTGAAAACCGTGCAGATGGCGTAGGTGGTCACCGCACCGAAACCCAGCCAGGCAACCCAAACCAGCATCGCCGGAATCCGGCGCCAGACCCGCCCGTTCGCCCCCCAGCGCGCCAACGCCACCGCGACCGGCAGGACGACGATGGAATAGAGGTTCATCAGGTGAACCCAGTCGGCTCGGAAGATCAGCATGTAGGCGACCATCGCCACTGCGGCGATCAGCACGAGAGTGCTGCGCTCGGCGGGCGCCAGCTTGTTGCGATTCCAACACGCCGCAACCGTGAGCCAGGCCATCGCCAGCCCCGGCAGGTAGTAGGCTGCCTTTACGGAGACCTCGAGAGGCACCAACTGGGCGCGATCGTATACGTTCATCACACCGCCCCAAGCGAGCTCGATAAACACCGCGGGAAAGTAGGCGAACACGATCATGAACAGGTCGTCCGGACGCTCGGACCAAGGACGCAAGCCCGGGAACGGAACACTGTAGTCGGCGCGGACTCCGATGAGATCGAGGACCGTTCGATCGACGAACTCCGCCCCAATTCCGAGCGACCAGTAGTAGGAGAAAGCCACGCCGATCGGAATCGTTGCGATAAGCCCGAGCGAGATCAGCGTCGTCGCCAAAGCTGCCAATCGGCGCGGCGGTCGGATCGCCCAATCGAAGACCACCGCGGCAGTGATTCCGAGTGCCACGTAGGCGCCGAAGTCCTGCTTCGCCGTGATCGCCAGTCCCACCAATAGTCCGGTAGCGACGAGCCAGCCGCGACGATGCGACCATAGCCAATTTGCGGCCGCCCACAATGACGCCACTTTGAACAGGAGCGCGACCTGCGAGTAGTTGAGGATACTCCAAACCGGGAAGCCGAGCGGCTTGATCGGCCAGATCGCCAGCGCACCCAGCAGCGCTGCGCCGGGAGGCAGCAGCTTGAGAAAGATCCGGTGCACCAACACCGTGATGGTCGCGAAAGCCACGATCAGGAAGAGCCTCCCGACCAGCAAGTGGGCACCGAAAATCCGGTAGAGAACGCCCATCAATTCGTAGGTAAAGGGCGCGACGAAGGTGATCATGTCGCGATACAGAACCTTGCCATTCGCAAGATTGTCGCCGATCGCGATGATCGACCCCTCGTCGTAGAGCGAGGCGCCTCGATCGAGAAACGCCAGCTGAAAGAGGCAGGTCGCTACGAAAAGAGCGATCGACGTAGGCAGGGCCGGAATTTCTTTGAGCCGCATACTGGTAGCCACCGGTCGTTGGGCCGGCACCCGCAAGTAGACGAGCTTGGCACTCCTCAATTCCGCGTGCAAACGGCGTATAGCCGGGTCGCGCGCGACCCGGCTATGCGCCGGCGCTTGATCTCCGCCGCGCCGCAATCGCCCCTCCCGGCATCGAGAGTCGCGCGGCACGCCTCCTGCACGCAGCCGCCGTTTCGCCGCAGCCGACCGAGCCTCGCCGACCCTCTTCGGGGCGGCATTGCCGCGGGCCCGACTATCCGGGGTATCCCTACAAAAGGAGACCTTGACACTCCTGATTGCAGCGTGCAAACGTGGGAAAACGATGCGAGTGCTATTCTACTACCGAGGAATCGAGAACTTGGGCGTCGGATACCTGATGTCGATGCTCAAGACGAACGGGCACGAAATCGACCTGATTTTCGACCCTGGTTTCGACGACAACCTGTTCCTAAAGGCTCCCAAGCTCGAGTGGCTGAATCGTCACGAGGCGCTGCTCGAACGAGCCAAGGCCTTCAATCCGGATCTGGTCGCTATCGGTGCGCTGACCAACCTGTGGCCCTTCGCCGACCAAATGGCGAGGAAGCTGAAAGCGGCCCTCGGGGTTCCGATCATCGTCGGGGGACACCACGCACAAGCGCTACCGGACCACGTACTCGGCCACCCGGACGTCGACTATGTCGCGATCGGCGAGGGCGAGATCGCGCTGCTCGACCTGGTAAACCGCATGGAAGCGGGAGAAGACACGACGACGGTTCCCGGGATCTGGGCCAAACAGAACGGATTGGCGATCCGCAATCCGATGGCGCCGCTCGAGAACGACCTCGACAAGCTGCCGTTCCCGGAAAAACAACTGTGGTTCGAGTACGGCTGCTTCCACGACAACCTCGAGGTCTTCACCGGCCGCGGCTGTCCGTTCAAGTGCACCTTCTGCAACATTCACTACCAGCGCGAGATCTTCAAAGGCTCGGGTAACTTCCTGCGCAAGCGCTCGATTGCCAACGTCATCGAGGAGCTAAAGGTCAACCTCTCGAAGTACGACGCCAAGACCGTATCGGTTCACGACGACAACTTCACGACCAACGCGAAGTGGGTGGAAGAGTTCTGCGAAGCCTACCGCAAGGAAATCAATCTTCCGTGGTACTGCTTCGGCTATCCGACCACCATCAAGCCGCGCTTGGTGAACGCGATGAAAGACGCCAACTGCATGACGGTATTCATGGGCGTCGACTCGGGCTCCCAGGAGATTCGCCGTGACCTGATGGAACGACCGATGTCGGACGAGCTCATCTACAATGCCGCGCAGCAGATCAAGGACGCCGGGATCGGGCTCCAGGTATCGTGCATCTACGGCATCCCGGGCGAGACCCCGAAACAGATGTGGGAGACTCTCGACATGGTCGAGAAGATCCAGCCGACACAATCATCGGCCTACGTCTTCTACCCGTTCCCGAAGACCAAGCTTTACGAAAAGTCGGTCGAGATGGGGTACCTCGACGACGAGGGCCAGGAGAAGGTTCGCCAGGGCGTCTCGGGCTACCACCACGAATCGATTCTCAAGCACCCGCACAAGGAGCTCGCCGAGACACTCGCCAAGACGACCCCGATCTACGTCCGCTCGCCCGATGCGGTCAAGCCGGTGCTGCGCTGGATGATCAACAACCACTACAAGCGCCTGGCGCTCTTCCTTTACGTCGCCCTGATCCCGATCACGTTCCCGTATCTCGGACTCGAAGGCATCAAGGTGACCCTCAAGATGGCCTGGAAGTCGCTGTGGCGAAAGGTCGTGCCGGCCGAACAAGAGGCGGACCAAGATCCGAACCGCCGCCTCGCGGCGTGACGACGGCGACGCAGCACAGCCCGGAGCGCGACTCCCCCGGAAGCGGATCGACCTCGTCGGTAGACACGTGTCCGCTCTGCGGGGGAGTAGATTTCGAGCTGCTGTACCCGAGCACACTTTTCAAGAAGCGCGAGGCGGCCTCGCAGTACAACTGCACCAGCCACGGCCTCGGCATCCACCCCGACATCTTCCAGTGTCGGGCTTGCTCCATGGTCTTCAACGAGGCGGCGCCGGGCGCAATCGACGTCGCCGGCGAGTACGAACAAGTCGAGGACCCGGAGTACCTCGAGCAGCGCGAATCGCGGCGGCTCACGTTCAACCGTGAGCTCGATGAAATCGAGGTCGTCCACAGCGTCGGCGATCTGCTCGACGTCGGCTGCTACACCGGATTCTTCCTGGAGTGCGCCCGCGAACGAGGGTGGAACGTCAGCGGCGTCGAGCCCAGTCGCTGGGCCGCCGAGTACGGCCGCGACAAGCTGGGGATCGACATTTTCAACGGACCGATCGAGCGATACGATCTCGATCGAGATTTCGACGTCGTTACGATGTGGGATGTGCTCGAGCACGTCCCCAATCCGGTCGAGGTACTGCGACTCCTCCGCAGCAGAGTTCGTCCCGACGGGCTGCTGGTCTTCGCGACCCACAACCTCGACACCGCGGTTGCGCGCGTGTTGGGCAAGCACTTCCCGTTGTTCATGGAGATGCACACGGTCCACTTCAATAACCGGACGATGCAAATGCTGCTCGAACAGACGGGGTTTCGGCTCGACAAGAAACACAATCAGATGCGGGCGGTGCGTTTGGGTTATCTGATCTCGCGACTGCGACGCTTTGGCGCAGCTCCCGAGAAGATCGCTTCGACCTTGATCCGAATGCTCTCACTCGATGACCGCATCGTGTGGACGGGCCTGGTCGGCGTCGAGACCTACTTCGTACGTCCGGTCTGAGCCGGAGCGACCGACTGCCGGCGCGGCGGCTCCGGCCGCGACCGACTCAGCGTGAACCGGCACGATACGGGACCACCGTGACCGGGAGCGATATGCTGGCGTCTTCGAACCAAACACGATCCTGCGCAACAGCAACCCCCAACTCGTAGTCACCGGGCTCTACACCGACCGGTACCGACATCAGAACCCGCACCGACTCACCTGGAGCGAGGTCATAGGGAAGACGGTCTCCTCGAAGACTGCTGGCGACGACCCTTCCGGCCCCGTCACGCCAGCGGTACCCCAGCCCGACCCGATGCTCGTCCGCGGGCGTAAACGCCGGCCAGACGGTCGAAGAGCCGTTCTCGATGACGAGCGCTAGCGCCAGGGGTAGCCCGGCTTGGACCGTCGCGGGAGGATTCACCACACGCACACGCCCGTTGCGCTGATCGCGGCGCAACGGCGCGAGCGGCGCGCCGCCAACGCTGGTGCCGCTCGGCCGGGCCAACAACGAGCCGACCAGGTCGGCCGGCGTCTGCCGCTCGACTTCGAAGAGGACGGCATCCTGGTAGCGACGTACCCTTCGCAATCCCGAGACCTTGCGCCACTTCGACCATTCGCCCGGCACGAGCTTCTTAAAGTGCACCACGACGTAGCGAAGGCCCGCCGCCCGCTGCAACAGCTCCAGCGCTTTCGGATCCGGCAGGGCGCGTGCCAACGCCATGAGCGGCGGGTAGCTCTGCGGCACGTATCCGGTGCGGCCGTTCAGCAGCGGCTGCCAGTGGTAGATGCTGCGAAAGGTATACTCGCTCTCACGCCCCTGCTCGATCGGCTCTTCTCCGCCGCCGGCCGGAATCTCTACCACCGGCCCGCGCGGCAACTCCGCCAGGGCGCGATAGACCGCCGGCACCGACGCCCCCACCTCCGCGGGACGAACCGGAAAGCTCCGAGCGAGCAGTTGATAGTCCCAAACCACGGCAAAGAGCGCGGCCAGCGCCGCCGCCAGCCCGACACGCGGCAATCGAGCCAACCGGTCGACGCCGAGGCCGGCGAGCGCCGCCATGCCGACCATTACGATCAGTACGAATCGACTGGGCGCACGCATCGCGGAAAACCCCGGTACGGTCCAGGACGCCAAGTCGTACGGAGACGGAACCGGCCAGTCCCACCACTGCTCCGCCGGTCCGATGGAAAAAGCGATGGAAACGGCAGCAATCGCGAGTGCACCCAAGCGAAGCCAGGGGAATCGGGCGCGCGGCAACGGCGAGATCGCGCCCAAGAGCGCAAGCGCGCTGACCGCCAGCCCGACATAGTAGCCCTCTTCCCGGACGGTAAACAGGCGACTCGGGCGAACCGAAAGATACCGCAACAGCTCAGCTGCTTGCGTCTCCGGCAAGGTGCCGACATCCCGACCGGTCAGGTAGGGAATCGCCAGCATGAAAAATGGAATCAATCCAATGGCCGCGGAGAGTGCGGCGACTCCGACCCGGCGCATGCGCGTTGCATCGCGGCGAACCGCCAAGGCCGCCACACCGTAGGCGGTCAACCCCACCAACGACATGTAGGCGAGGTAGAAGGAGCAGAGGCACTGCATCGCGACGAGAATCGCAAGCGCCACCGCCCAACGCCGCTTGCCGTCGAGCAGAAATCGATCGAAGGCGATCATCGCAAAGACGAGATACTGGCCGGCTACGAGATGTGCATGCGTCACGATCGTCAAACGGAGTGGACAGTACGCGAAGGCGACCCCGGCAGCGAAAGACGCAATGCGCTTCGTACCCCAGTGCCGAAGCAAAGCGTACATCGAAACGCCACAAAGGGTCATGCCTGCGAAGAGATTCAACTGGTGGGCGAGGACCGCATTGCCCGACACCGCGTAGAGTGGAGCAAATATCGGCAGGTGGCCGAGCATGTGTTCGCTGCTCGTCAACGCACCAGGTGCCGGGTGAAAGATGTTGGCGTCGAACAACCCGGCTGGATTCGACCATAGGGCGTGGGCATCCCAAGCCATCACCCAAATGACCGTGTAGATGTCGCCTAGCGCGAACAGCGACAGGCTGCCGCGAATCGCCGGGTCGAACAACGTACTGCCCGGTGCCGCGAACAACGGAAACAGCAAGGTGAAAGTCGACACGGCAAAGACGAGCGCCGCAGCAACCAGTTCCCCCGCCCAGGCCGCAGCGCGCCCGCCGTCTTGCGGGCTCATTTCGCCCCCTGGATGCGCCACGCGGCGCGGGCCGCGGCGCGCCCTCCGGACTCGACGATCATTCCGTCGATCGTGAGCGGATCGGCAAACCACTTCTCCCCCTGCTCGATGCCGACTGACAGCCTGAATCGCCCGCGGTAGGGCGGCACGAGAACCCGCAGCGTCGCCGACGTCGACGCCCCCGGCTTCAAGTCGTAAGCGAGCGGGATGCGGTGGTCCCACCCGACCCCAACCCAGCGATCATCGATCCACTCGTACCAACGGTATGCCCAGTGGACGACGTGGGCGGGATCGACCGACAGCACGGGCCAAATCACGGTCGAGTCGTTTCTCACCTCGACCCGAACGCTGCGACGAACTTGCCGAGCACGTAGTCTTGCGCCGTCGGCGCCCGCGAGCGGAT
>JANQHZ010001167.1 GCA_028282445.1 Candidatus Binatia bacterium
CACAGAGATGTGCCGCAACACCGATCGAAAAGAACGGCTCGACTGCTACTTCCGAACAGGGTCCAACAGCGTCCTGGAGTTTCGCATCGATGGCGCCGACTCCGCGGATCTATCCGCGGAAGCAATCCTCGAGAACGGCGTCAGCGAAGCCCTCGCAATCAAGCCGTCTTGGTGGTCCGGCGCCAGCATCAACCTCGGGCGCTTCGATCACCGACGCCTGCATCTACGCGTCGCATCGAAATCCGGAAGACCGATCCGTTGGCGCTCTGCCCAGCTGCACGGCAGGACCGAGGAGGTCCCGTCCAGAATCGCCCCATTGCTTCACGGAGCTCCGGCAAAGCCCAACGTAGTGCTGTATGTCGTCGATACATTAAGGGCGGATCGCACTTCGCTGTACGGGTACGGACGTGACACAACCCCGAATCTAAGAAAGTGGGCGGAGCGCGGTACGGTCTTCGACAATGCCTACTCGAACGGCGCTGATACGCGCGCCGGGATCCCAGCCCTACTCGCCTCCGGTACGCCCGATCAGCTACTCGGCCATATGGAGATGATCCGTGGACGACCCAGCGCGACCCTCGCGGAGCTGTTCAAGAGGCGTCGATACCGGACCGCCGGCTTTCAAGCGAACATCACCATGATGAAGCGCTTGGGCTATGGTCGAGGTTTCGATCGCTACCGCATCTTCCGCACCTTCGACGGCGACCAGAGGGTGAAAACACCCGTAACGAAAATCCACGAAGCTGCTCTGCAGTGGCTCGCGCGCGACACGCGCTTCCCGTTCTTCCTCTACATTCAGACGATGGACGTCCATAATCCATATGACGCACCACCGCCATTCCGCGACCGCTACTACCGCGGCCCCACAGAGCGACCCCTCCCCGACGTCAGCGGTGTCAGCAAGGAAGCCGGCGAACGCATCTTGGCGGCATATGCGACGCTCGAACCGGACCAGTACGATGAGTGCGTCGCCTTCGCCGACGCTCAAATCCACGAGTTCCTGACCGAGCTCGATAAGCTCGGACTTCTCTCCAACACCATCGTCATCATCACCTCCGACCACGGAGAGTCGCTCGGTTCGGGTGCGGCCTTCCCGCACGGCATCTCGCTCGAGGAAGAGATCGTCCGGATTCCCCTGTTGATCATCGTGCCGTGGGCGCCACAGCACCGAAGAATCAGCGAGGTCGTGAGTCTGGTCGATCTGACTCCGACGATCGCCAACTTGATTGGGCTAGAGGCGCCGCTCGATTTCTCGGGCCGCAGCCTTTTCAAACCGACGACTCGGCACCGGCCGCCATATGCGTTCGGATCGCGCCACGTCGGGGGACAGATGGTCGAGTGGTTCTTACGCGAGGGGCCCTGGAAAGTCGTGCTGGGTGATGGCCCCCCTGAGTTGTTCCTGATCAACAAAGACCCGCTCGCCGACTTCGATGTCAGTGCCGACTATCCACGGATCACCGAGTACCTGGCGCGCCGGATCGGCGCGATGGATGGGGGCAGTGGCGCGCATCGGCCCGACAAAGAGGGGCTGGGACTGAGCCCGGAGCAAATGCGAGAGGTCGAAGAGGCTCTGCGCGCCCTAGGATACGAGTGAGTCGCTTCCAGAATCGGGGCCATCGAATCGGCGCCAAACGTCGTAGGGACCGAATCGGCGCTCGAGGTAGTACTCCTGTCGAAAGTAGGCCCAGAGTAGGTTGTGGTAGGGCCTTCCGACTTCGACGAAGTAGTCGTTCTCGTCACTCGGCAGCACGAGAATCTTCACTCGACTCCCTTCCAGTACGTCAATCAGCCGCACCTGCTCATCGAAAGGGACGTTGTTGCTGAGGAAGTAGTCGTGACGCGTGGGATTGTCGCGCTCGCTCGCGAAGTACACCATTGGATAAGCCGGAAAGGCAAAGATCGGTTCGTTCGCCTCCGTGTTGGCGCGAACGTACTCGACGGCTTCGACGAAAGATCGTCGTGTTCGGCGGTGGGTTTTCTCGTAGATCGGGAAGTAGACGTGAACCCGGTCGAAATCGTACTCCACGCTCGGCGTCGTCACCAACGGCAGGCCCTGACCTTCCTTGCGCAACATGACGACGCTGTACACCTTCGGTGCCAACTTCAGGTTGGCTGCGAACAAGACCGACACCGCCGCCGCGGCCGTCGCGGCCTTGCGCAGACGTGGCCCGTAGACGCTCGACAACCCCTCCAGGCGCACGCCGGCCAATTCGACCAGCGCCGCCGCGACGCAGTACAGCAGGACCGCTGCCGACACGAAGTGGGCCGCGTCCATCCTCGGGTAGTAGAGGAGAAAGCTGCAGACGGCCATCCAAAGCAGGGCGAGAAACGCGACCGGCGGAGGGTCGCCCGGTCTGGCGTTTCCCCACAGCTGGCGCCTGGCCAAGAACAGCCCTCCCATTACCACCGGGAACACCAGATACGCGAGCATCGAGTCCAAGGCCAAGCTCGACTCGCGGTACATGCGCCACGGATTGTAGTGGAACAGAAAGAGGCGACGGACCTCGATCCAATGCACCGCGAGGAACGCCAGGGTCCCCCCGACCAATGCCGCGAGAGAAAGTACAACGGAGACCCGCACCCACATCGGCCCCTCTCGCCAGCCGTTGCGATGAACGGCGGTGACGCAGTACCAGGGAACGACGGTAGCGACCAGAGCGAAGGCGGCCAATTGCCCGGGGAGCGGATAGGCGAGGTAAATCATACGGTCGACGTACTTTCCCCAAAAGAAGAGCGCTTCGATGAAGCCCCAGACACCGATGCTGCTCGAGAAATAGACGAACCAGGGCACCGTGGCGAGAACCACGCCGAGGCCCATCCACGCCGTCGACCCCAGGGCTACGCGAATCGCGTCGCGGCTAAACGAGCGCGAAGCACCGATCCATGCGAGCACCGCCATCGGAACGACGAATGCCGCGACCGTCCAAGGCGACGTGAAGGTCCATGACAACACCATCATCGAGAGCGGCATCAACGAAAGGTAGACGGTCCGGATCACGCGCCAGGTCCGCCCCTCC
>JANQHZ010001170.1 GCA_028282445.1 Candidatus Binatia bacterium
CCCTCGGGCCGCCGCCGACGTCTACATCGACACGATTCCGCGCGCCCCCTATCGAGACCGTGCCACCACCACGTAGGGCGGCCCTTGGGCCGCCGCCGACGTCTACGTCGACACGATTCCGCCCTTGTTGAATCTCGGGGCGCCGGCAATACTGTGAAGATGCGCCTCTCGATCGCGATCCTCTTCGCCGCATGCGCTCTTTCAGCCGGCGCCGCCCTCGCCCAGCTCCAGGTCGACCTCAACCGTCCGCGCAGCGCCTTCGAGTGCGACCTGCCGATCGGCATCCAGTGGTACGGGTCCAAACAGCGGTGCCTCCAGGAGCTCTGCGTCGGCGCCAACGTCACCAACCGCTGGACGTTCGAGAACCAGGGTAAACGCCGCCGCAAGAACCCCTGCTACGGCGTCAATCCACGAACCTTCGGCGACTGAACCGCGATCGTTACCGCCCCACCGCAAAGATAGAAGGGCCTGAACCACGGAGGCACCGAGACACCGAGAAAACCGGTGTCCTCGCAGATGCCCCCACGTACGCCCCTTCTTTGAGGTTGAGCTTGGCCGAGTTTCCGGACGGACCAAATCAATCTGCCGCCTCCGTGTCTCCGTGCCTCCGTGGTGAAACTCAACTTTCCGTGGAGGCCAGGTCCGGCCGCATCAGACGCGGGCGATGATCTCCTCCCCGAAGCGCAACAACGCTTCGCAGTACTCCGACCGGGTCTTGCCGCGCACTCCCACGGTAAGCCAGCCAACTCCGAGCTGATCGTACTTTGCGACCGCGGCCATGACCTCGTCGGTCGGCGCGTCGCGTTTGGTCACCATCGAGTAGCAGATCTCCAGTGGCTCGCGTCGACCGCTCGCGGCGGCGTGTTCGCGAGCGTAGTCGATTCTCCGCGACAGGTCGTCGGTCGTCATGATGACGGCGCTCTTGGAGAACTTCGCAATCTCCGGTGGATTGCGAAACGGCACCCAGCCGTCGGCGCGCTCAACCGCGCGGCGGATCGCGCGCTTGCTGTTGCCGCCGACCCAGATCGGCGGATGCGGACGCTGGGCCGGACGCGGCAGCATGAGGTTGTCGGCCGCGTCGAATCCGAGGCCGTTCATCGTCACCGGCTCGCCCATCCAAGCGCGCTTGATCGCATCGACACCGGCATCGGCGCTGTCGTTGCGGGCGGCGTAGTCGGCGCCCAGCGCCGCGAACTCCGCCTCGAGATAGCCGGCGGCGACACCGAGAATCAGTCGGCCGTCCGACATCACATCGAGGCTCGCAGCCTGCTTGGCGACGAGGAAGGGGTTGCGGTACGGCAGCACCAGCACGTGGGTCTGCAGGCGCAAGCGCTCGGTCGCCGCCGCGGCGAAGGACAGCGCTACGAACGGATCGAGAGTATGATGCCCGCCCGCCTCCAACCATTGCCGGTTTGGAAAGGGGTGGTCGGTGACGAAGCAGGCGGAGAAGCCGGCGCGCTCGGCGGCTGCGGCGATTTCCGCAACAGCGGCGGCACTGACGAATTCAATCCCAGTATCGACTCTCTGGGTCGGCAACTCGACGGAAAAACGCATCGGCCGGACCCTACCACCGCACGCAGCTGCGGCCCAAGCTCAGAGTGGCGGAGGCTGAGGCGAGGCAAAGGCTCAGGAATGTCGGGATGCATTGGTGATCCGAACAACGCTGTCGCGCCGCGCGCGACCACATCCCTCAGCCTCGCCTTCGCCTGAGCCTCAGCCCCACATCAAAGATCTACCGTTTTCCGAAACTCTGCCATTGCGATATAGACCGAACCCGGGAAGGGGAACGGGGATGCACCGATTGAAGCTACTCGCTGTCCTGGCCACGGCCGTTACCACCGCATGGACGAACGGCGCCGGCGCGCAGGAATGCGACCAGACTTTCGACTCGACCTTCGAGCTGATCCAGGAAGCGATCTTCGAACGCAACGGCTGCACGAATGCGACCTGCCATGGCGCCGCCGCGGCCGGCGGGCTGGATCTCAGCCCGGAGGTCGCCTACGCCAACCTGGTCGACGCCGACGTCACGAGTATTCCACCCGCCCCGGGGATGCTGCGCGTCTATCCGGCGAAGAAGGAAACCAGCCTCCTATGGCTGAACCTCGCCGCGGCCTCGTTGCCGGACGATTGGCAGGCTCCGCTGCGACCGATGCCGCTCGGCGGACAGCCGCCGCTCAACTTCGAAGAGCTCGAAGTGATCCGTCTGTGGATCGAGGAAGGCGCCCCCCAGACCGGAACCATCGAAGGCACCGGCGATCTCCTCGACGCGTGCCTGCCGCCGCCGCTCCCGCTCGAAACCAAGCCGCTCGAGCCGCCACCGGCCGGCGTCGGAATTCAACTGAAGGCTCCGCAACAGATCCTGCCGCCCCGAAAAGAGAACGAGGTCTGCTTCATCACCTACTATGACGTCACCGACCAGGTACCCACCGAATTCCGCGGCCCTTCCGGCGACACCTTCCGTTACCGCCGGATCGACGCACGCCAGGATCCGCAGAGCCACCACGCCGTGGTGATCAACTACTTCGGCAACCTCGCCATCGACGACCCGCGCTGGGGCTCGTTTACCTGCGGAGGGGGGAACCGCCACGGCCAAGCGTGCGATCCGCTCGACACCTCGAGCTGTGGAGACGGCGTTTGCGCCAGCACCCCACGTGCGGCGGTCGGCTGCATCGGATTCCACGACGCCAGCATCGGACTCGGCAACGACAGCCTGTTCAACACGATGGCGGCAGGCCTCGGCAGCGTCGGCGGCGTGTACGCCGAGGCGCCACTCAAAGGCATGCTGGTGTGGAACTCGCATTGGTTCAATCTCACCGACGCGCCCGGAAAGCTCGACATCTGGGTCAACCTCGAGTTCGCCCCGCCCGACGAGCAAGTCAACGAGCTCGAGAGATTCACGGCCATCGACGCGATGTTCCGACTCAACGTGCCGCCCTTCGAAGCGCAGGAGATCTGCGAACACTGGGTCGCCTCGCCGACGCAGAACATCATCGAGCTCAGCTCGCACAACCATTTCCGCGGCGTGCGCTTCCAGACCTTCGAAGGCGCCTTTCGCTGTCGCGGCGGCAGACACGACGGAGCCGCCTGCTCTCCACTGATCGACAACGACGATCTCGGCGCACCGGACATTTGCGCCGGTGCTCCGTGCACCGCCCTGCGTGCACCGGCAGCCGGCGACTGCGACGGCGATCTACTGGTGACCGTCGCCGAGCTCGTCACCGCCGTCGGCGCGGCACTCGACGCTGCACCCGGCCGCTGTTCACGGGCGGACGCCGACGGCAATGGAAAGATTACCGTCGCCGAGCTCGTCACCGCGGTGAATGCGCTTCTCGAGCCGGCTGAGCGCGACCCCGAAGACAGTCTGCTCTACACCAACTTGTTCTACTCCGATCCGGCAGTGGTGCACTTCGACCCGCCGAAACGCCTCGCCGGACCGAGGTCGGTCGCCGAGGAGCGTACCCTCACCTACTGCGGACTGTACGAAAACGGCATCCTCGACCCGGCGACGGTGAAACGCCGGTCGACGTCGCCGCCGGCGGTCGCAGGCTTTCCGGGCGGACCGTGCCCATCCCCGAGCGCTTGCGCCGAGGGCCGCGTCGGAGCCTCGTGCTCGAGGGACTCTCAATGCGATACCGCCGCCGGCGCGGGCGACGGAGCGTGCGACGCATGTCCGGTCCGCTTCGGCACCACGACCGACGACGAGATGTTCATCTTGCTCGGCGCCGGCTTCGAGGGGTAACTGGGGCCGGGCGGGCCGGCTGCAGGGCGCGGGGACATAAGCGACCTCGAGGACTGCAAGGATGGCTCGGGGGCTTCGATTCGAATGGAGCGGAGCTCTCCGAATCTCAACCGTCGGGACCGCCGCGCGTACGCGGCGGTTACTGCCTGCGTCTTGATGTGGGGGTTCTCCGGGATTCTCGTCAAGAGTGTGGTCATCCCGCCGCTGCCCGCGTCCTTCTACCGGCTTTGGTTCGGCGTCGCGATCCTGTGGTTGGTTGCGGGCTTGCGTGGGGCCAAGAGTGTGCGTGTTTCGCCTCGCTGGCTGCTGCTTTGCTCGATCGGTGGGGTTCTGTTTGCGATCCACCAGTTCTTCTTTTTCCTGGCCCTCGAATCGACACGGGTGGCCAATGTCACCATCATCGCCGCGCTGCAGCCCGCGATCGTGGTCTTCGTTGCCGCCCGCATGTTCGACGAGCCGGTGCCGTGGCGCGCCCTGCCCTTCCTCGCGGCGGCGTTCGCCGGGGTCGCCATGGTCATCGTCGCGACCAGCGGGCAACCCGGCGTCGCGCCCTATGGCGATGCGCTCGCCGTCGCCAATCTCTTCGCCTTTTCGGCCTACTTCATCGCCACCAAGCGCATCCGCGACGAGCTCGGCTCC